>JADMIN010000245.1 GCA_015478575.1 Ktedonobacterales bacterium
ACCACGCCGAGAGGGTGCGTACACGTGCGTCTATGCGTAGCAGACGGGGATCGGGCGCTTCACCCTGCGCGCGTCGGCCACCAGATGTCGCGCCCGCGCTTTCCGCCAAGAGCGCCGCGAGCGCCGCGAAGAACGCTTCAGCCGTCGCGCGCGCGCGCGCGACCTGCTCAAACCAGGCGCGCGTGTGGTGCTGCCCGCCCGCGCTGCCGAGCCGAGCCGCCGCCAGTGGCAAGAGGCCCGTCCGTTGGCCACCCGGCTCGCTCGACGCCAACGCTGCCAGCAGGCCCAGCAGCGCTTCACGGTCCAGCGCGAAGCTGCCCACCCGCCGGAGTTCTTCTTCCAAGAGCGGTGCCTCCAGCACGATCACGCGCGCGGCCGCTGGCAAGGCGGTATCTCGCCCCATCAACATGGCGGCGAGCGCGGCATGTGTCGTGACGACGACCCGGGCCGTCCGCGCGGCCTCACGCGCCCGCGCCGCGAAGCAGTAGCCGTCGCGGCGATAGGGGCAGCCCTCCCACGAGTCGGCGAACTCCTCGCCCGCGCGCGCCAATTCCCATGCCTGCGCCTCCGGACCAGAGAGCGTCACCTCGCTACGCAGGCCCGTGCGCGTTTCGCGCACCCAACTCACCAACTTTGCCAGCCCACGGGTGATCTCGCGCGAGAGCGGGCCATCGGGTGCGGCGCGCGCGTGGCCATACCAGCGGTGCGGGCAGAGATAGGCTTCGCGCTCGGCCAGCGCCGCGATGATGAGTGCCTCCGCCGCGATGCCCGCGCGCGCGCGCGCCTGGGGCAGCGCCGCCCCCGCGACATGCGTCATCCGCTCGACATCCGCCGTCGCGATCAGCAGGCATTCCTCCCGGCTCGCTGCCCAACGCACGGCTGGCTCCAAGCAGGCCAGCAGGTGTCCCTCAGTGGCCGCCGCTTCCAGCAGCAGGGTGCCACCCGCTTCTAGGCAGTCCGCGACACTCTCATGGAGCGCGGCCAGCGTGGCGGCCTCAGCGGCATCCGGCGCGGGGGCCGCGAGAAGCGGGGAGGTCAGCGTCGGCGCGGTCTCCCCATCTCGTCGCGCGATCGCCAACGTCAGCACGTCAGGAGCGACCTCTAGCTTACTCGCGAGCAACTCGCCGAATGAGGTGGTCAACCGCCCACCAAAGCCGCCATCGGCGGGCACGGGCGGCCCCCGCCGTTCGCGTAGCGTGGCCCGCAGGAAGGCGCGCGGCGCCCAATCTGGCGGCGCGACCAGGGCATCTAGCGCCTCGAGGATGCCGGTATCCAGAGCGTCGAGCCGCTGGAGCAGCGCCAGCAGTACGTGGCGCGCGAGTTGCGCATCGGCTAGGGCGCGGTGGTGCGTCTCGTTGGGAATGGCCAGCGCATCGGCGACAGCGGCCAGGGTATAACTCCGCAGACGGGGCAAGAGTATGGAGGCCAACTCATAGGTATCCATCTGGGGATTGCGCCGTGCCAGCCCCACCCGCCGCAGGAACGCGACATCGAAAGCGATATTGTGCCCGACAAGCGGGAGGTCACCAAGGAATGCGCGCAACTGTGGCAGCGCCGTTACCAGCGTGGGTGCCCCCTTGAGCTGGGTGGGAGTGATGCCAGTGAGTCGCTGGATACGATAGGGCAGGGGAATGCCTGGCATGATGAGCGTCTCAAAGGTCTCGATCACCGCATCACCGGCAAACTTGACGGCGCCGATCTCGATGATGGCATCTTGCTCAACATGCAGGCCGGTGGTCTCCAGGTCAATCGCTACCCGCGTGGGCTGTGGGCGCACGCTCGTCTCCGTTCTTGCAGAGGGCCTCGTGTCCAGGTGCCGCGCCCCAGTGGAGCGCGGTGTCGAGCGTTGGGCTATGGCTCGCCGTCACGCGCATCCTCAGCCAGGCGCGCCAGCACCTCTCTGGCATGGGCGGCGGCACGGGCGCGGTGACTGATGCGGAGCTTCACGTCGAGTGGAATCTCACCAAAGGTCTGGCCCAACGTGGGCACGAGAAAGATGGGATCGTAGCCAAAGCCGCCGGTGCCACGGGGCGCGCGCGCGATGCGCCCTTCGAGTGTGCCATCGGCGAGGCCGAGCGAGCCGCGGGGGGTGGGCGCCGCGATGGCGATTACACAGCGGTAGCGCGCCGTGCGCCGCTCATCCGCAATGTCGGCGAGCCGACTCAGCAGCATGCGGAAGCGCTCAGGGTAGGTGACCTGCTCACCGGCCCAGCGCGCGGAGTAGACGCCCGGCTCACCTCCCAGCGCGTCAATCTCCAGCCCGGAGTCGTCAGCCACGGCCAGCATCCCCGCCGCGTCGGCGTAGGCGGTGGCCTTGAGGATGGCGTTTTCCGCGTAGGTGGTGCCGGTCTCCGCCACTTCAATGTTCACCCCCGCCTCTTCTGGGCCGAGGAGGACGTAGGGTAGGCCAGCGAAGAGCGTGCGGAACTGCGCGAGTTTGTGTGGATTGCTGGTGGCAATGACCATGCGCCGCGGCGGCGTCATATGGGTTCCCTCTCGTTTCGCCGCTCCGCCCGCGCGGGCGTACGCCGCTGGCTCACGGCAGCCGGTGAGCACAGCGCCCATGATAACACGCACGATGCCTCCGCGTCGAGGGATATGGCGTGAAAAGCGTGGGCGAGAAGAGACACCGCGGCGCATTTACGGTGCCAGGCCATATGGTGCCAGGCCGTCAGGTATGCCTGGTGGCGGGGTGGGTGGCGGATACGCCACTCCACCACTGATCGGCGGGGGGTACGCGCCCATGACCGTGGGATGATGAGGCACCGTGCCGTATTGGGGGAGGGTGGCCGCGAGTGCCTGGCTCACCGCAATGGGCGGCGTCACGATGCCCGGTGCGTCAGGTCGCTGGCCAGGCAGTGGCGTGTTCGTTGTGGCGCCAGTGCTGACGCAGATCGTCACGGTGAGGTGCGTCTGGCCATCCGTCGTGGCTAGCGACATCGCGCTTACGGTGGACTGGCTGGTGTTCTGCCCGCAGGGGGGGACGCTATTCCCCGCGGCGGACTTCGCCGAGCGGCGGGTGGCGGTCGCGCGGGCCTTCGCCTGACGGTGCGACACGGCGTGGTATACTGTTGGCCTGGTGGATGCGCGCGTGACTGGCGGGAGGGGCGCGCCGAGCGCGCCAGTCGCCTCGTGTGTGAGGAGCCGGCTGAATGGCAGGGGAAGCGTCAGCGCACTGGTGAGGTGGCGCGCCGCTTGCCCCAGCCCAAAGCTGGCGAGGCTACTGACCAGCAACAGAAGCGCCACGGCGACTCGTTGTAAGCGCATGTGAGGGTGAGCGGGCTTCATGGCGCTGTTTCCTCCCTGGGGGGGCATCCTGGTCGTGTAGGACCGCGCCAGGTGGTAGGTGTCCGGACACCACTGTCTGCAAGAGCAGTGCCAATTCGCGCTCTTCAGTGTCTGGCCGCGCCCCGCGTTCGCGACAGAAGGGGCGCCAGAAGGGAAGCGTACACGCGCCGACGATCTGGCTGCTGGGGTAGAGGTGCGCGTGTGTCTGGCCGTGACCTTACCCAAGTGCTTGCCCCTATGGTATGCTTGGCCCAACGCTCCGCCAGCCGTGGAAAGAAGACGGAGCGGGTAGGTAAGAAAGGGCAGGCACGCATGGACACCAAGCGCATCAGTTCAGGCCGACGTATCGTCGCCACGCCTGACCAGCAGACCCCATCGGACGGCTATCTCGCTCGACTCGTCAAGTATGTGCCCACCGAGTTCATCACGATCTTCCTCACGATCAACGGCTTCGTGACCTCCGGGCAGCTCAAGCTGAGCACGCAGCAGTATTGGATCGTCTTCGCGATCCTGCTCGCCGCCAATGCCATCTACATCTGGCGCGCCACCAGCCAGAAAGGCCAATCGCCAGCCACCACCCAGATCGTCGTCGCGACCATCCTCTACGTCGTCTTTGCCTACTCCATCGGTGGGCCATTCAAGAACATGAGCAACTATCGGCCGGAGTTGGGCGCGATCATCCTCCCCATCGCATTGTTCATCGCGGGCTTCATCGTGCCCAAGCCACAGCCTGTCGCCCTCGAAAAGCGCGTATGAGGCGGGGCGCCGCCGCCCTTCATGGTCATTCAGCTCGCGCATGCCCTCGCCATCTGGCGGGGGCATCTTCGTGCCCACCGCGCCCGGTTAGTAGACCGCCAGATAGCGCTCCAGTTCCCAGACGTGGACCTGGCGGCGGTACTCTTGCCACTCCTCCGCCTTCGCCTCAGCGAACCACGCCGCGATCTGCTCACCCAGCGCCCCCAGCATCACCTCATCCGCCTGCAGCGCGGCCAGCGCCTCGCCCAGCGTGCTGGGCAGCAGCGCGATACCCCGGTGCAGCCGCGCCATCTCATCGAGTGCGATCAGTCCCTCCTCCACTGGCGCCGCCAGCGGCAGCCCGCGCGCGATGCCATCCAGCCCGGCACGTAGCATCACCGCGAAGGCGAGATAGGGATTGCAACTGGGATCGGGCGAGCGCAGCTCTACACGCATCGCCGCCGCCTCGCCCGCCGCCACACGCGGCACGCGCACGAGCGCCTCGCGGTTGAGGCGCGCCCAACTGACCATCACCGGCGCCTCAAAGCCGGGCACCAGCCGCTTGTACGAATTGACGAGCGGGGCCACGACCGCGCACATCCCCTGGGCATGGATCAACTGCCCCGCCAGAAACTGCCGTCCGATGGGTGAAAGTCCATACTGCGCGTCCGCGCTGTCGGTGAAGGCGTTCTGGCCGTCGTGTACGCGTACCAGTTGCTGGTGCATGTGCATGCCGGAGCCGCTGACACCAAAGAACGGTTTGGGCAAGAAGGTGGCCCAGAGACCGTGGCGCTGGGCGATGGCCTTGATGACGTAGCGCGCCGTGACTACGGAGTCAGCGATGCGTAGCGCGTCGGCGGGGGCAAAGTCAATCTCGTGCTGCCCGGCGGCGACCTCGTGATGGCTGCTCTCGATGGCGATGCCCATACGCGCCAGCGCCGCGGCGATCTCATGCCGGAGATCCGTGGCCGGGCCGAGGGAGAGGTCGAAGTAGCCGCCGTGGTCATGCGCCAGGGGGCCAGCGGGCTTGCCGCCCTCATCACGCAGCAGGAAGAACTCCAGCTCCGGCGCGACCTCGTAGCGGTAGCCCTGGGCGGCGGCGGCCCCCAG
>JADMIN010001008.1 GCA_015478575.1 Ktedonobacterales bacterium
CCCGCCGTGTCGCAGGGCGCGGGCCCAGGCGCCGCCGCGCTATAGGCGCTCAGAGCGCGAGGGGCTGGCGTCGGCGTCGGCGCGGCACCCTGGGTGGCCAGGGGCTGACGTGGCAGGATGCTGCCCGGGGTGAGCAGCGCGACCAGCGCGAGGGCAACGAAGCCGCCGCCGAAGATCGCCACTCCTGGCAGCGCGGCTTCTCGCGTCACCAGAGCGGGCTGCGGCGGAACGGCCACACGCGCGGCGCGCCAACGCCCGATGCCCACAACGAAGCCGAAGACCACGAACGGCGCGGCCAGCCCCACCAGCCCGACCAGGCTCAGATCCTGGTCGCTCAGACCGCTTGGCAGCGACTGGCCCGTCGTGAGCCGCCGTGACGCGGTATAGAGCAGCGTCGAAGACGCGACGAGCGTGTAGGCCAGGTAGAGCAATACTCGCCCTTCACGCGGATAGGTGGGCGTATCGGCGTTGGTGGCGCTCTCGCCAGAGGTCGCCAGTCCCCAGGAGACGGCGGCAAGGAAGAGTATGGCGGCAGCGACGGTGGATTGCGCACTGGCGGCGGCCAGTGTGGGCAACAGATTATTGAGCACCCATGTGAGCGTCTGCAAGCCGATCAGCAGGACGAACGCCAGCACCAGTGGGCGGCGCGCGTCAGCCGTGCCCAGACGGCGGCTCGCCGCCAGCCAGATGACCAGCGCCAAAGTGCCAAGCGCGGCCACCACTTTGATGGTCGCCAGCCCCGGCTGGAGCGCCTGATCGGGGGGCAGCGCACCGAGCGTCACGAGGAAGAGGGGCAGGTCGAGTGCCGTGACGAGCAACGCCACCAGCGTCAGGAAGAGGCCAACTCCCCCCGCGCGACGCTGGGGATTGGCCCGCCCGCGCGCCACCAGCGCCAGGCCGAGCGTTAGCCCTACCACGCACACAACCAACTGTGTCACCGTTGAGAGTGGTTGGATCGCCGCGTCGCTACGGCCAAAGGCGGGGGCCAAGTGGATGGCCGCCACCGCGGTGAGTTGCACGAACGCGAAGAGCAACGCCGCTCCCGCGACCGGCCCCAGGATGGGCACCTCCGCTGGCCAGGTCGCGTC
>JADMIN010001009.1 GCA_015478575.1 Ktedonobacterales bacterium
GCCCCTATGCAAGGAACCATCGGCCTTGTGCCAACACTCGCGACCCAGGGGGCCACTGCGCTCCTGTGGGTCTGCATTGGAATACTCATCGCGCTCAGCCTGATCCTGGTGCTCGTCTCGATCATCTTCGGAGGGAATAGAAGAGGGCGCAGCGCGGCCGCCAGGACCCGCAAAGAGGAGGGTGCGGGGGCCGCGGCCTTCACCGAAGAACACTGACAACGCCGTGCCTGGCCTGTCCATCGCTTTGATAGATCTCAGGAGGAACACTACCTATGTTGCGCGCGCTCCCTCGACCGATCGCGTCCACCCTGCTGGTGGCGCTCTTGCACCTCGGCCTGGCCGCGTTCCCGCACGCCGCAGCGCCTGCCTTGAACGGGAACCAGACCGCCTCGCCGAACCAGTATTACCTGGCTCTGGGGGACTCGCTCGCCTTCGGCTACCAGCCCGATATCGACTTCGTGCATGGCTATGCCGACGACGTGCTGGCCGACCTGCGCGGGCGCGGAACAACGACGCTCGCGGACCTGGGCTGCCCGGGGGAATCGAGCGCCACGTTCATCGCCGGGGGCTGCCCCTACCCGCTGCTGCGCAAGTTCCCCTACATCGGGGCGCAGCTGGGCGCCGCCGTGGCCTTCTTGAAGCGCCACCCCGGCCAGGCGAGGGCGGTCACCCTGGATATCGGGGCCAATGACCTGCTCCCCGATGTCGGGCCGCAGAGCTGCGCGGTGGGGCCGCGCTTTCTGGCCGACCTGCGCGCACTCGACGCCCACCTCGTCCAGACCATCCTGCCGCAACTGCGCGCGGCGCTCGCCTACCACGGACGGCCAGCAGGCGACCTGCTGCTGCTCAACTACTACGATCCCTTCCAGAACCGCTGCCCCGCGAGCGTGCCCTTTGTGCGGCTCGTGAACCAGCACCTGGCCCGAGACGTGCGCGGCTTCGGAAGGGTCGTCGATGTCTTCGCGGCGTTGGGAGGGGGTGCCTCGCCCAACCCGATGTCCATCCGACGACGAGGGGGTATCGCGCCATCGCCAGCACGATAGAAGCCGCGCTCTCGGGAGGGGCGACCACCTCTCCAGTCCATGCG
>JADMIN010000246.1 GCA_015478575.1 Ktedonobacterales bacterium
CGCGCAAAGACCAGCCGCTTGCAGCCCGATCCAGCCCCGCTGCGTAACTTTCAAGCCAGTCTCTAAGGTGTTGGCCGATCTGGTTGAAGAAGGGGCGAGCGGCCGCTCAGGCGCATCCTTCCAGCGCCACCACTTGAGCCGTTCGGGATCGGGTCGCTCGGTGTCGGCAAAGTAGACAGCGCAGCGGAAGACATAGAGTAGGCAGCGGTCTTGGTGGGCGCCGCGCAGGATACAGAGCCGCGTATAGAGATCGTCGGCATGCTGCCCACGCAGCTCCGTGACCGAGACGATACCAAGATCCCAGAGGTCGGCGGCGATGTTCGGCCCCACACCGGGAATGCGCCGCAAGTCGGTGAGCGCGCCCTCGCGGAGCGCGCCTTCGCGCGTGGTGGCGCCCATCACGCCACCTGCCCAGCGAAGACGAGGAGGTAGCCGTTGCTATCCTCGACGCAGAATTCGCGTGTGCCATAGAAGGTGTCGTGTGGCTCTACCACGAGCGCCACGTGCTCGCGCAGGCTCTCATAGAGCGCCCGCACGTCATCCACCTCGATGTAGAGCGTGAGCGCGCCGCCGAGCGGGCGCGCCGCCAGCGTGGGTATCTCGCCGCCCAGGCTCGCGCGCGACTGGAACATCAGCGCCACCTCGTCGCGGCCCATCATTGCCCAATCCAGCGTCTCGCCCGTCTCAGGCACGGTGGCCACCACCTCGAACCCCAGGGTGTCGTGATAGAACTCCACCGTGCGCTGGACATCCGCAACCATCAGATTGGGGGTTAGCTTGCGCAGGACCACGTCATGCCTCCTCTCGGCGCGGTGGGCACTCGCGCCCACCGATGCGCCCTAAAGGGAGTGTAGCATAGAACGAATGTTCTTGTCAACTGACGGCGGGCAGCGGGTTCAGGGTCCGCGCCGTCTCCGTCCCACTTGCCTATAGAGCTTCCATGCTTCACGAGGTCGTGCCCACCGCGAGAGAGCGGTCAGGTTGCCTCGCCGAAGCGCAGCAGCGCCTGATAGATGGCATCCGTGCCAAAGGCCAGCGCCTCCGTCGGCACGCGCTCGTCAGCGGCGTGGACGAGCGAGATCATCTCGAAGTCGCGCGGTAGCTTCATCGGCAGGTAGCCATAGGTCTGGATGCCCAGTTGCGAGAAGAAGCGCCCATCCGTCACCGCCCCCAGCACCATCGGGATGGGGATGCCCTCGGGATCCGCGCGGCGCAGGATATTCGCCAGGGTGGGATAGAGGCCCATCGCGTGTGGCGCCGTCGCGCCATCCTCGCGGTAGATGATCTCGACCTCGATCTCGCCGCCCGCGAGCGTCTGCACCTCGGCGCGGAGATCCTCCGCCGTGCCACCGGGCACCAGTCGCCCATCCATCTCCACGGTGATGGCGCTGGGGACGACGTTCACCTTCTCGCCGCCATGAATCATCGTCGCGTTGGCCGTGTTGTGTAGCAGCGGATCAAACGGCGCCCCCTGAGGGCCGAGCAGCGCCAGCACGTAATCGGTGAGCGCGGGGGTCAGCAGCGCGCGCAACGGCAGTGCGGCGGGCAGGGGCAGTGCCGCGGCGATGGCCTCGATCATCTCGCGCACCGGCGGCGTCACATGGACTGGCAGGTGTCGCTGATCCAGCCGGCGCAGGAAGCGCGCGAGCCGCGCCACCGTCCCCCCACGCATCGGCAGCGAGCCGTGGCCGCCTGGCCCGCGCACCGTCGCCCGCAGTTGGGTATAGCGCTTCTCGGCGACCATGATCGGATAGAACATCTTCTGGCCCAGATAACTCGTGAAACCGCCAATCTCGCCCAGGGCATAGCGCACGCCAGCGAAGAGATCTGGATGCTCGGTCACCAGGAAGTGCGCGCCATACTCGCTGTGGACCTCCTCATCCGCCAGCGCGACGAAGAGCACATCGCCAGGCAGGGTGGCGCCCTCGGCCCGCGCCCGCAGGAACGCGGCCAGCAGCATGGCCACGCCGCCCTTCATGTCGAGCGCGCCACGTCCCCAGACACACCCATCGGCGATCTCGCCCGCGAAAGGGGGATGCGTCCACCGCTGGCCCTCGGTGGTGACGACATCCACATGGCCATAGAGCAGCAGCGGTGGAGCGTCGCCGCGACCGGGGAGCCGCGCGATCAGGTTCGGGCGGGCGGGGTCACGCGCGATGAGGGTGGCTTCGATGCCCACCGCCATCAGCAACGCGCGGATGTCGGCGGCGCAGGCGGCCTCGTTGCCTGGCGGATTGGTCGTGTCGAAGCGCAGCAGGCGCTGGAGCAGCTCCTCCGGTCGCTGGTAGATGGTCGCCGCGTCGGTTGCGTGGAGCATCAGCCTATCCCCTTACCAGAGCGCATCCCAGAGCGCATCCCAGAGCGCATCGCCAGCCGTGTCTCCGGCCCCTTCCGAGACGCATTCTAGCAGATAGGGCGGCGTGCTGTCGCGGGCGCTTTTTGGGGGGCATGTGGCCGGGGGTCCGTGCGGCTCGTTTTCTCTTGCGTAACGGCACGCGTGCCCGAAGGAACAGGCGCATGCGTGCCCATATGGAGCGCGGCCCGCCGCACCTCCCGCGATGGATCGCTGGGATGGCGGGCCGGCCTCTGTTGCTCCGCTTCGGCACCCGCAAACGCACACCCGGACACGCACACCCGGACACGCGCACGTGCCGAACGACACCGACTCAGCCCCAAAAACACATGCTTTTCACGCTTGTCAGCACGGCTGACTTCTGTTACTATTAGAACATATGTTCGTAGTCGCTCCGCCAGGAGAGGACGCCCGCCCGGCGCCACACGATCGGCGAGGAGACGCCCGCACGACACAGAAAGGGGAGTATGCTCATGCCGCGGGTCCTGGTAGTAGACGACGATCGCGGTATTCGCGAGTTGCTGCGCATTGCCTTGGAGTACGAGGGGTATGCGGTCACCACCCTCGGTGATGGGCGAGCCGTGGTCGAGCGGCTGGCCGAGTTGACCGAACCCTGTGTGGTCCTCATGGATCTCTCGATGCCGCATATGACGGGCTGGGAGGTCTGCGCGGCGCTGGAGGCCAATCCCGCCGCGCTGGCCAGCCATCAGATCGTCATTCTGACAGCGGAGCGGCTGCCGGATGGGGCCTGCCCCACGCCCGCGCGGACGCTCGTGACCAAGCCTTTTGATCTCGATACCATCTGCCGACTGGTCGCCTCTCTCTTTGCTCAACCAGGCATGGCGCCCGTCGCCAGCCTCCACGCTGGCTGTGCCACGCCATCCGTCACCTCGTCCGTCCGTTAGGCGTGTTGTCGCGGGCTTCACGCCGCTCGCCGTTCCGCCACACGCATCCACCCTCCAGCGGTAGCGCCTCGTGACCGCCAGCACCGCCCTCTCGGTGCGGCCCACCCAGCTACCACCTCTTTCCCGCTTCTATCTGACATCCTCATCTCTCCGCTGGAAGCGGCTCGCGCGCCGCGCCCCACCCGCTTCATCGCGCCCAATGCCCCGCCGCTCGCCCTGGCATGATATGCTGCGGAGCAGTCCGTGGGAGCCGCGGCGCGGCACGAACGATCCGTACGACACCATCCGCGCGGCGGAGGAGGAGGGCGCATGAACACAGGCACGGGCACGATGGCCGCACACATCACGTCGGCCCTGGAGGAAGCGCTCGATCAGGGCTACACCTTCCCCGCGACGTGGTACACCGACCCAGCATTTTACACCGCCGAGCGCCAACACATCTTTCGCCGTTGCTGGCAGTACGTGGGATTAGCGGAGCAGGTGGCGCGACCGGGCGACTTCTTTACCTGCGCGGTGGGTAGTGTGCCCCTGGTGATCGTGCGCGACGAGACGGGCGAGCTGCGTGCCTTCGCGAACGTCTGCCGCCACCGTGGCTCGCAGCTCGTGCTGGAGGAAAGCGGCTGCCGCAAGACGCTCCAGTGCCACTACCATGCCTGGACCTATAATCTGGATGGCTCGCTGCGCGCGGCGCCGGGCATGAAGGATGAGCCAGGCTTCGATACGCGCGCGTTCCCGCTCGCGCCGGTGCGCATCGAGGCCTGGGGGCCGTGGCTCTTTGCCACCCCCGACCGCGCGGCGCCGCCGCTCGCATCGTTGCTCGGCGAACTGCCGGGCTTGGTCGCGGCGACGGGGCTGGATCTCGGCACGCTGCGGCGGCGTGTGCGCCGCACCTATGAGATCGCGGCCAACTGGAAGGTGGTGGTGGATAACTACCTGGAGTGCTACCACTGCCCGGTGGCCCACCCCGGCTTCTGCGACCTGATTGACCTCTCCAGCTATGAGGTCAGGGAGTACGCTTCCTTCTCCACCCAGGGTGGCCAGGTCACGGCGGCGGCCAGGGCTGGCAGCGCGGGCCTCTATGACATCAGTCAGGGCGTGCGCGAGGGCTTCTATGCCTACCTCTGGCCCAACTTCACCCTCAACATCTATCCCGGCCCCGGCAACGTCTCGCTCAACCTCTTCCTGCCGCTGGCGGTGGATCGTACGCTCGCGATCTACGACTATTGCTTTGCCGATGTGGTGAGTGAACGGGAGGAGCGCGACTTTGTGCGCTTTATTGATCAGGTGCAGGAGGAGGATATCGTGCTCTGCGAGTCGGTGCAGCGCGGCCTCTCCTCTGGCGCCTTTGACCAGGGCCGGCTGATGCTCAGCCGCGAGCGGGGTCTGCGCCACTTCCAGAAGCTCGTCTATCGCAGCCTGGCCGAGGCCGAACGGGAGCGGTAACACGCCCTGTTCCCGTGCCCGCCTCAGGCCGTCGTTTCGAGCCAGCGGGCCAGTTTTTCCTGCCAGCGCGGGTTGAGCGAGGCGCCAGCGAGGAAGGTGTCGAGGGTGGCGAGGTCGAGTCGCGCCAGTCGCGCCACGTCCGCCGCCGTCAGCTCGCGTGCGCGCATGGTGGCGCGCAGCTCCGCGCGCAGCGTCAGCGCCTGGGCATCGGCGACACGCTTCATCTCGCCCATCGCGGGCGGGCGCTTCAGGGAGTGTCGGTCGAGCGGGTCCATAGACGCTTCTCCTCTCGTAGGCAGGCATGTCTCGCATGCGGACATGGCCAGGGCAAGCTCATGCTTTTGTAGGGTATGCACTTGACCGCTAACTAATTGAGAGGTGGTCATAAATCAAAGCCACGCCGGCTTGTATGCTGGTGTGGCT
>JADMIN010001010.1 GCA_015478575.1 Ktedonobacterales bacterium
CCCTCGAAGGGGCCCTGGCGCGGGCCGCGCTCTTGCAGCGCCTTGCGCCCGTCATCGGTGATGGCATAGACTTTTTTGCCCTCGACGACCTGGCTTGTCACCCAGCCGCGATCTTCCAACAATTGCAGCGTCGGATACACCGCGCCCGCGCTGGGGGTATAGAAGCCGCCCGCGCGCTGTTCGAGGTCTTTGATCATCTCATAGCCGTGCTTCGGCTGCTCTTTGATGAGGTCCAGCAGCACGTACTTGAGGTCGCCTCGCCCAAACATCTGGGGGCCACGCGGGCCGCGCGGGCCAAACATCGCCCAGAATTGTGGGCCAAAGCGCGGGCCGCGCCAGCCGCGCATCCGGTGCCCATGCTCCGCGCCATGCGCGAAGGCTTCGTCTCCCGCCCAGGCAAAGGCCGGTGGGGGGAATGGTGGTCGGTCAAACATTGATATTGCTCCTTTCGAGCTATGCGACATATCAAGATATATCTTGATAGTAAAGATATATCTTATTCCAGTCGATTTGTCAAGGGGAGTGAACAAAGTCAACAGCGCTTTAGCAACGTCCGCACCAGGCTGGTTTGACACCCGCTGCGCGAACGGGCTGTTGTCGGCCTCCCGCCTGCGTAGGCAGGCTTCGTGATCCCAGACGCGGCTTGAGCCGCCAGTTTACTGGCAATTGCCCTGAACAAAGTCAACAAGCCGGTAGGCGCCAACCTACCGGCTTGTTTCATTGGGATAAGGCCATCGATCGAGCTTGGCGCTCCGGCGAATGAACGCGCGGCTGGGATCACCAAGGACGCCTGCGCAACCTCAACGCGAGATGTGTGTGCCTTCGGAGGCAGGCTTCGTGATCCTGGGCGCGGCTTGAGCCGCCGGCTTACGGTATGGGAGATCAGGCGCGCGCGAACTGCCGCCGTTTGCCCTGCCAGCGCGACAGGCCAACAAGGAGCGCCGCGACGAACATGAGGCCGCCCAGTTCCCACAGGGGCGTGCCGAGCAGGTGAGGGCCGCTCGCCAGCAGCAACATCGCACTCGCGATGGCGGCGCCCGCCAGACCGACGAGGAGCGTGATCGCCGTGCTGAGTCCTGCCCCACGG
>JADMIN010000247.1 GCA_015478575.1 Ktedonobacterales bacterium
CTGCTCCGGATAGCGATTGGTCAGAAACACCACGAGGCCAATTCCGGTCACACCTGGGATCGCGCTGCCGATCAGCGCGTGGCCCACCGCCGTCAGGCGCTTCCACCCTTTACTGGTCAGCGCGAGGATCAACAGCAACAGCAACGCCGCGCCGCCGAACCAGAGCAACCGTGACTGCGCCTCGGTATGCCCTTGCGCCGTCAAGCTGGAGAGGGAGAAGCCAAACGCGGCGCCCGCCGAGAACAGTGGATTGTCGGGGAGATGCGGCACGTTGACATTCGGCCCACCAGGAACGGGCACACTCTGCACCTGGGGCACAAGAGACTTGCCCGACAAGATATCCACAATGGGCTGTGGAACATTCAGCGCGAAGACACCGCTGACGCCATTCTGATAATAGCTCTCGGCAACCGCCCGATAGAGCGCGCCAGTAGCGTTCTCGAAGCTAGCGCCCTTGATTTGCGCGCACGGTACCACCACATTGAGGCCCGGCACCGAGGCCGTCGAAACACAGTTTTTCTGAAGAGTCGCCAGCGCGCTCTGGCTCAACCCGCCGACCTTCCCCTGCACGAGCACGGGATTGATCACCTGAATGCCCACCTGCGTGATGATACCGGTAGCCGTCTCGTGGGACGAGAGTCGCAGCAGCGAGGCGTTCCACAACGCGCCTAGCAGCGCGAAACCCAACAGAAAGGAGAACAACGCGCGAAAATTTCCTCGGATGATCATGCCGAAGAACCTTGAGAACATCGGGCCTCCTCGCTCGCCTCACGAGCATGCGGCCGGGCCTGGCACCACAGCCAGTACCCTTGGCTTGATCGTCAGTGTATCCGGCCTGACATAACACGTCAATGTACTACGCCACAGGTCCGGTCCTGGCGCCTTGCCACATGCCTACTCCAGCCCAGCGAAGACATCGCGCTCAGGCGTGGCATAGGCCCGGTCTGAGAGCGGCGGCGGCGTCAACTGGAAGACCTCCGTGCCCATGAACTCGCGTAACTCTTCGGCTGTCGCCCGCGCCCACGGGCTATCCGCCGGCATCTGGGTCGCGTGGGAAGCCATCGAACGCCTCTTCGCCTCGAACTCCGTATCAGTGAGCGTGACGAAGGTGGTGATCTCCGCCATCGGCGTGCCCATCTCCTCGACCGGCAGAGTGGCCTCGTCACCGCCTGGGATGAAGTCCTGGCCGCGCGTCTGGGCCTCCGCTCGCATCCGCAGCAGGCGCTCGCGGGGTATCGCGTTATAGTAGACCTTGCGCACGCGGTGTGGCCGCGGGCTTGCGCCAAGCTGCTCTGGATAGCGCGCCGGATCAGCCGCCGCGACGATGGCGGCGAGCGTATAGTGGTGGATCGCGATGTGATCTACGTGGCCATAGCCGCCATTGGGCGAGAAGGTCACGATGACATCAGGGCGGAAGCGCCGCAGATGATAGACGATGCGCCCGACCGCCTCGTGCTCGTCGGCCTCAGCCAGGTGGCCATCAATGTAATCCAAGAATGAGACATCGGCCACACCGACGGCGGCGCAGGCAGTGCGCAGTTCGCGCTCACGCACCTGCCCAAGGGTCTCTGGGGTCGCGAGCGCGGGGTCGGCGATCTGCCCCTCTTCGCCGCGTGTGGCGCAGACAATCGCCGCTGGGTGGCCAGCCATCGTCGCGCGCGCCAGTGTGCCAGCCATGCCGAACGATTCATCGTCGGGGTGGGCAAAGATACCCATCAAGCGTGGCCGGGAGCCGAGTGGTGTATCAGTCATCCGCTGTCCTCATCCTCTCCTGGGGCGCCGCGGGGCGCAAATACAGAGAAAGGCCTGCCGGCCACGCACGGCCCGGCAGGCGAAAATCGGTACGCATGTGGTATCATTCGGCACACATGCGGCGGGGGGCTACCCCTGATGAGCCACCAGCCCCGCCGCGCCATGATCCTGTGGCCCGAAGTGCGGCGCGCGCAGCGCCTGCCCGCCCTCCAGCGCAGCCGCGAGCACGTCACGCGCATCATCCACCGGGACGAAACTCATCTCCTCGCGCAATTCCGGCGGCAGATCTTCTAGGTCGCCCTCATTGCGGCGCGGGAAGATCACTCGTGTGATGCCGGCGCGGTGAGCCGCCAGGATTTTCTCGCGCAAACCGCCAATAGGTAACACTTTGCCACGCAGGCTGATCTCGCCAGTCATCGCCATATCCGAGCACGCCTTACGGCCCGAGACCAGCGAGACGATGGCCGTCATCATGGTCACACCAGCGGATGGCCCATCTTTCGGAATGGCCCCCTCCGGCACGTGGATATGGAACGACTTGTTCTCGAAGACCCGTGGGTCAATGCCCAGCGCCTCCGCGTTTGACCGCACATACGAGAGCGCGGCCATCGCCGATTCCTTCATCACCTCGCCGAGCTGCCCCGTGAGAGTCAAGTGGCTATCACGGCTGGGCATCATGGCCGCTTCGATGAAGATGATATCGCCACCAACAGCCGTCCACACCAGACCGGTCACGATGCCAGGCCGATCAATGCGCTCCGCCGCCTCGGCGAAGAAACGCGGGCGCCCCAGCAGCTCGCGAGCGCGCTCTGGTGTCACGTATATCGCGCCGGGGCGCCCCTCAGCGATTCCGCGCGCGATCTTGCGACAGATAGAGCCGATCTCGCGCTCCAACCCGCGCACGCCAGCCTCGCGCGTGTAGCCCCGAATGACGCTGATGATGGCCTCATCGGACATCGTCAGCTCATCTGGCTCCAGCCCATTGGCACGGACCTGCTTGGGCAGCAGGAAGCGCCGCGCGATATGCAGCTTCTCCTCTTCCGTGTAACCAGCAAGCTCCAGAATCTCCATGCGATCACGCAGCGGCGCGGGAATGGGGTCCAGTGCGTTGGCGGTAGCGATGAACATCACCCGCGAGAGATCGAAGGCAAGGTCCAAGTAGTTATCGCGGAACGAGTGATTCTGCTCCGGGTCAAGCACCTCGAGCAGCGCCGCTGACGGGTCGCCGCGCCAGTCCGAGGAGACCTTATCCACCTCATCGAGCATAAAGACGGGATCATTGGTGGCGGCGCGGCGGACAGATTGCAGGATGCGCCCTGGCATCGCGCCGACATAGGTGCGCCGGTGGCCGCGGATCTCCGCCTCATCATGCACGCCGCCCAGCGACATGCGCACGAACTCCCGGCCCAGCGCGCGGGCGATGGAATGGCCAAGCGAGGTCTTGCCAACGCCCGGTGGGCCGACGAAGCACAGAATCGGCTCACGGCTGGTCGGCGCCCCGGTGCCTGGCCCGCCCGTCTCGGTGCCTTGGCGCTGCTCCTTGAGGCGGCGCACCGCCAGATATTCAAGGATGCGGTCCTTGATCTTGACCAGATCATAGTGATCCTCGTCGAGCACCTGCCGCGCGTAGGGCACGTCAATCGTCTTGCCCGTGCTCTTGCTCCACGGCAGCGAAATGAGCAATTCCAGGTAGGTGCGGATGACCGAGTATTCCGGAGAGGCGGTAGGAATCTTCTCCAGCCGGGAAAGCTCACGCATCGCCTCTTTGCGCGCCTCCTCCGACATGTGCGCCTCATGAATCTTCTCGCGTAGGTCAGTGATGACCGCGGTCTCGTCGTTCTCCTCGCCCAACTCGCGCTGAATGGCCTTCATCTGCTCACGCAAGAAGTACTCGCGCTGCGCCTTGCCCATCTCCTCCTGCGCCTGGCTTTGGATGCGCTTGCCCAACTCCAGCACTTCCAACTCATGTGTGAGGAAGGCCGTCACCCGCTCCAGCTTCTCACGCACCGAATCCAACTCGAGGATCTCCTGGCGCAAGGCCAAGTCCATCTGTGCGCTGCTGGCAATGAGATAGACCACCTGACGCGCGTCATCGAGGTTCATCACCGCCATGGCAAGTTGATCGGGCAAGTACTGGACCAAGTTGACCAACCGCTGGAAGAGGTCAATCGCCGTGCGCTTGAGCGCCTCGATCTCCATGCTCTCCTGCGGCGTCTCGGGCGCGAGGTGGGCGCGCGCGCGCAGATACGGACGCTCGGCAACGAATGCCTCGATGGCAATCCGCTCGAGTCCCTGCACGATGATCTGCATGGTCCCATCGGGCAGACGCAACAAGCGCGCGACGCGCGCGACCGTGCCCATGCGATAGCAATCATCCGGGCCGGCCTCATCCACATCGGGGTCACGCTGCGCGACCAGTCCCACCATGCGATCACCGCGCATCACATCATCAATGAGGCGGATGGAGCGCTCCTTACCGACGCCAAGCGGCATGACGGCAAAGGGATAGACGATGGTATCCTTGAGGGGCAGGATCGGCAGTTCGTCCGGTAGCTTGAGCGTCGGCTCCTCGTCCTCGTCTTCGCGTGCGCTCGACGCGGCGGTCCGCGCGGGTTGCTCGGCCTCTTCGGCCTCCTCGGCGGCTGGCTCCGAGGGCACGTCCACGTCATCGCCCTCGGTGAGGCGGTAGCTCGGCCTCTCATCTCCATATCGCGCGTGTCCATATCCCGCGTGCGGCGGCAGGCCGCGCGGAGGAAGGGTTACGTCATCCATCACTGATCTCCTGGCGGGAGCACGCTCGTCGCGCTGCGTGCCTGTGAGGCGGTCGGTATCGCGGTAGACACGGGCTGGACGGCAATGGACGCTAACTGCCGCGCCTGCTCGGTGCTGGTGCGCGCCGTTGGGGTCGTGCGGTTGCGTTCAGGGCGCCCGTCACTCTGGATGGCTTTGGGCAGCCGAACGCGCAAGAAACCGTTCTCATACGTCGCCTCCGCCGCCTCCCGCCGCACCGGAGTGGGCAACACGATCTCGGCGCGGAACGGCCCATAGCGCACCTGGGCCTCGTGATAGTAGGCAGCGTCCGTGTGGTCGCTATCGTCCTCACGCAAGCCAGCGATCACCAGCGCGTTCTCATAGAGGACGATATCAATCGCCTCCTCGCGCATACCAGCAAGCTCCGCTTTGACGACGATGGCGTCAGGCAACTCATGGATATCCATCGGGGGCCGCCACGCGGCGGATGGAAGGGCGGAATAGTGCTGTCCAGGATGCAGCATGGCCTCGCGCAACTCGCGGTAATGACGATCGAGGCTGGGAGATGCCCCGCCGAACGAATAGGTAACCGAAACGTAGCGCAGTCGCATCGTGTC
>JADMIN010000248.1 GCA_015478575.1 Ktedonobacterales bacterium
CACCGATCCCGCGCCCGCCACGACCTTTGCGCACCTCGACTCGACCATCGTGCTAGAGCGCGCCCTGGCCTCGCGCGGCCTTTTCCCCGCTGTGGACCCCTTGGCCTCAACCAGCCGCATCCTCGACCCCAACATCGTCGGCCAAGAGCACTACGATGTGGCGCAGGAGGTCAAGCGCGTCTTGCAGCGCTATAAGGATTTGCAGGATATCATCGCGATCCTTGGTGTGGATGATCTCTCTGACGAGGATAAGCTGACGGTCGCGCGCGCGCGCAAGATCGAGCAGTTCTTCTCGCAACCGTTCAATGTCGGTGAGGTTTTCACGGGGCGCCCTGGCCGTACGGTCTCGCTCGCCGAGACGGTGCGCGGCTTCAAGGAGATCCTTGAGGGCAAGCACGATACGATCTCCGAGGTCCACTTCTATATGGCCGGTTCCATTGAGGAAGTGGTGGAGCGTGGCGGCGCGGAAGCCCAGAGCTAGAGGCGGCGAGCGGCGCCACAAGCCGCCTGGAGGAGGTTCGGCATGTCGCAACGCCCCACGCTGCACGTCACGATCGTGACGGCGCAGCGGAAAATCTTCGAAGGCGAGGCGGAGATGGTCAACGCGCCAGGCAGCGAGGGCCAGCTCGGCATCCTGCCACGGCACGCGCCCTTGCTCACAACGCTGCGGCTTGGTGAGCTGCGCATTCGCCAGCATGGCGTGGATGAGGGGATCTTCGTTTCGGGGGGCTTTCTCGAAGTCAACCGCAACGTGGTCACCGTTCTGGCCGATGACGCCGAGCGCGGCTCGGAGATTGATGAGGCGCACGCCGAGGAGGCGCGGCAACGGGCGCAGGCGCTGTTGCGGAACGCTGACCTTTCCGCTGAGGCCGAGGTTGAGGCGGCGGCCGCACTGGAGCGCGCCGTTGGACGGCTGCGTGTGGCGGAGTTGCACCGCCGTCGGGGTGGCCCGCGCCGACAACTGCCGCCGCAGCAGGAGCCTGGCATGTAGAGAGACATCTCTCCTTGTCCGTGCCCCGCGCATCCGCGAGGCGCGTCGTTCCCACTCTCCGACCGCGCCGACATTCGGGCGCGCATTTCAGCCACGAGGCGTGGTGAGACATGCCTCATGAGCGGCGGCCCACGGCTCATCGCGATTGAGCAGGTGGGGCGGAGAGAGGAGGTGGGCCACGCCAGGATGGTGCCTTGCCGCCCCTCACCAGCGCCGCTGGCGATCTGGTCCGCCACCTGTTTCTCCGCCTGCCTTACTGCCCCTTCCACCTTCCGCGTGAGCAGGCGATTGCCCAGCCGCGGGCATACCTAGCCGCGGGCATACCTAGCCGCGGGCATACCTAGCCGCGGGCATCCTAGCCGCGGGCATCCTAGCCGCGGGTATGCCCGCCCTGCCGATGGCAACATGCTACACTTCAGTAGAGCGATATCTTCTCTCGCGCCGTGTGAGCGGCGCACGCTGCCGAGGATGGGAATATGGCGAGCGCACGTGAGGCGCCCATCGGCGTCTTTGATTCCGGCGTTGGCGGGCTGACGGTCCTGCGCGAGTTGCTGCGCGAGTTGCCCGACGAGCGCTATCTCTACTTCGGCGATACCGGTAATTGCCCCTATGGCGTCCGCTCCGTGGACCAGATTCAGCGGCTCTCGCTCACCGCCGCGCACTTCCTCGTGGAGCGGCAGGCAAAACTCGTTGTGGTGGCCTGCAATACCGCCTCGGTCAGCGCCCGCACACAGTTGCGCGCGGCATTTCCCGTGCCCTTCGTGGTCGTGGTGCCCGCCATCAAGCCAGCGGCGGCGATGACATACAGTGGGCACGTGGGTATCGCCGCGACGGAGGCTTCGGCGCGCGGCGACTATCTGCGCACCCTCGTGCGTGAGCACGCGCGGGGAGTGGACGTGCTGGCGGTGGGCTGCCCGCAACTGGTGCGCTTGGCCGAGGCGGGCGTGCTGACGGGGCCAGACGTCGAGGCGGCGATCCGTGAGTCCATTCAGCCGATGCTGGACGCGGGCATTGACGTGCTGGTGCTGGGCTGTACGCACTTTCCCGCGATGCGTGATGCCTTCGAGCGCGTCGTCGGTCCCGCTGTGCGGGTGATTGATTCCGGCGCGGCCATTGCCCGGCAGGCGCGACGTGTGCTCGATCGCGCTGGGCTGCTCGCGCCCTCCACCACTGGCCCGTTGGCCACGCCGCGCCCCCTGACGGCGGAGGACACCCTGTGGTGCAGTGGTGACCTCCCCGCCTTCGAGCGCGCGGCCTCAGCCATCCTTGACGCTCCCGTGCGCGCGCACGTGGCCCTCGGCATGCTCGTGCCCTCGGATACCATGCCCCCTGGCGCCGCCATCTGAACACTCCACCTCGCCTGGTGGCGCCGCTCGCGCGCGGGCGCGTCTGCCCACGCTCGTATCGTTCGTGTCCGCATGTTGCCCACCGCTTGTGCATTGGCTATACTGAAGCACACCTGTACTCATCGTTGGTGGCTGTCCGCCCGTGCGTGAGAGACACGAAGATAAGGCGCGCGGGCCATGCGCGGGCCGGGCATCGGGGCGCTCGACCTAGCTGGTGGAGGACTTTTATGCGGATGTGGAATCGGCGCGTGGTCAGCACGAAGACGAGACGCGCGGGCGGATGGCTCGCCTCAGGGGGCGTGTTAGGGGTGATGACGCTGCTCGCGATGGGCCTCGTGGCGACGGGCCTGGTAGCTGGCGCGCCGCTGGCGCACGCCGCGGGAGGCGGCGCGCAGATTCACTGGGATTCCAAGATGATCTATGCTGGCCAGAACAATGGCTTCCCGGAAGGCCCAGTGGGCGAGCTTGCGAGAGTCAATGGAACGGGCTTCACTGACCCCGATGGCACGGTGCTCACGCTTCAGCTCGTCCAGGGTGATGTCAACAATCCCAACCCCCCTGGCAGCGCCACGGAGTTCTGCAAGCTCACGCCGACCAAGGTAGCGCTCCCCGGCTCGGTCACGGTGCATGGCGGCACGTTCGACGCTAGCTTCCAGTGGCCAACCCAGGCCGCCAGCGGTGGGTGGAGCATCTGTGCCTATACGCCAGATGGCCTGCCCGATGGCAACACGGATGATGGGCCATTCACCGTGCTTTCGCCCAACCCGCCGTCGCTGGATGTCTCCGCCTCGTCGGTAGCGGCTGGTGGCACGCTGACCGTCACGGGGCACAACTTCGTGCCGCCGCAGCCCAACATTCACGTGGTGCTCGCGCTCTGCCACAACTGTGGCACGACGCCGATTGGCACGCGAAACGTCACCTCCTCGGGCAGCGGTCCCAGCCAGGGTGATTTCACCGCCACCTTTACGATTCCAGCGGGCACGACACCAGGCGCGTTCGTCGCGGCGGCCTTCAACGATCCTGATACGCTGGATGTCGGCTTGCAGCAACCCGAGGGCACGAAGAATTTCACGGTGACGGCGGCGCCGACACCGACGCCGACACCCACCCCAACACCGACGCCTAAGCCCACGCCGACCGTCGCGCCGACTGCTACTCCCACGCCGGGGCAGGGAAACACAGGGCGCAATACCGGCTTGATCCTCGCCCTAGTGATCGTGCTGGGACTCGTCCTGATGGCGCTGGCGGGGCTGGTGATTGTGCTGGCGTCGCGCCGTGGGCCGCCGTCGCCAGGTGATGGGGGCGGCTATGTCGAGCCAGGGGGCTACGTGCCACCCGCGGACTACAATCCGAACCAGCCATCGGTCTACCCAGGCCAGGGTGGCGGCGTCAGCGAGATCGGCCCTGATGACCCCACGGATCCAGGGTTGGGCACGCCGCGTCGGCCCGCTGGTCGCTAAGGGCTAGTGGATACAACCCAACCTACACGCCGTGCTCTGGCTGGAGCCAGCCAAGAGTACGGCGTGGTGAGGGGTGGGTCACTCCTCCACTGGGGCCACCTCCAGCACTTTGTGTGGCTGCCAGGCACCCCCCGCCGCGTGCCAGCGCAGGATGCCCAGGAAGCGCCCATCGGCGGAGTACGCGCGCAGCAGCGGCTCGCCCCCGGCGCGCGCGCCCGCGAGCGGCGTGGCCTCGTCGGCGGTGGGGTCAGCCGCGAAGCTGAGGAGCTGGCCGGTGCGCATGCGCACCTCGCTCTCTGTCCCCAGGATGGCCGCGTGCCAGCCCAGCAGCGCCTCATCAGGCGCGTAGAGGTGATCGCGCCAGGCGCCGCTCTCCAGCGCGCGCGCCAGCGCCTCCAGCGTCAGGCTCTCTGCCAGCGTGAAGGAGCCGCTGCGCGTGCGGGTGAGCGCGGCCAAGTGCGCGCCTGGCCCCAGGCGTTCACCGAGGTCGTATGCCAGTGAGCGGATATAGGTCCCCTTGCCACACTCCACGTCCAGCACCAGATCGGGCGCTTGCCAGTCCACGATGCTGAGCGCGTCAATGCGCACGAGCCGTGGCTCCGGCGTGACCGCCTCGCCCGCCCGCGCCAGCGCATAGAGCGGGCGTCCGCCGCGCTTGATGGCGGAATAGATCGGTGGCACCTGCATCTGCTCACCCAGGAAGTCCGGCAGGGTCGCGGCGATGTGCTCATGGGTCAGGCAGACCGGCGCCTCGCGTAGCGTCGTCCCTTCGGCGTCATAGGTATCGGTCACCACGCCGAAGCGGATGGTGGCACGATAGGCCTTGCCGCGCTCGCTGAGGTATTCAGCGACGCGCGTGGCCTGCCCCAGGCAGACCGGCAGCACGCCCCCAGCGGCGGGATCGAGCGTGCCGGCGTGCCCGACGCGCTTCTGGTGGGCAAGGCGGCGCACATGGGCCACGACATCGTGCGAGGTCATGCCGGTGGCCTTATTGATGTTGAAGATGCCGTCCATGCGCTGCCCTCCCTCGCGCACTCAGCCCATCCCTGCCACCAGGATATGCCACGCGCTCTGCCAGCAGTATAGGCCGCTGGGCCATACCTCCGCCAAAGAAGCGCCCCCTCCGACGCGGGCCGCTCCGCCTCACAGGCATTGGAACGCGGGGCGCGCATCCGCTAGAATAGGGCTAATGCGTGGCCGCGGATGGTCCGCGCGGCGGACCAGGGAGCGCAGGCATGGCAACGACACTGGGCGAAGAGGCTGACGCGGGCGAAGAGGCTGACGCGGGCGAAGAGGCTGACGCGGGCGAAGAGGCTGACGCG
>JADMIN010001011.1 GCA_015478575.1 Ktedonobacterales bacterium
GGATAGTTGTGGCCGCGATAACCCTTGTCGCCATGGATGCGGCGCACTGCGACACCTGTGAGCTTTTCGAGATCGGCGATGACGGGACCAAGCGTGTGGCCGTCATAGGGATTGCCGTGCAGGGCCTTGGCATGCAGCACGAACTGCCCGCCTTTGGGGGCGGTGGCGGGCGTGGCAATCGACACCTTGCAGCCGAACTCGTAGGGCGCCCGGGCCTTGCCTTTGCCAATGCACTCTACCTCGGGCGCGTGCAGCGAGTAGACCTTCGGCCCGCGCTGGCGCTGTTCTTGGTGGCGGACCCGCAGCGCGAGATCGAGCAGCGGAGCAAAGCGATTCTCGAGCGCGGGATCGCCCCCGACCTTGCGTCTGATGTCACGGATGATGCGGCCGAGCCGGGTGCGCAGGAACTTGAGCTCCCGCCTGGCGCGCTTGAACTGGTGGGCATGGGTGTAGCGCCCCACCATGATGGCGGCGCGCTTGGCCAGGCGCAGATAGCTCTGGCGCAGTTCGACACCCTCGCGTTTGGCCAGATCGACCAGCTTCTCGATCGCGCGGTGGATGAGCCGGGCGTCGGTCGGATGCGCGATCGCTTTCTCCTGCACGGTGGTGTCCACCACCACGCGCTCGAGATCTTTGCTCTCGATCGCCCCGCTCCGGTGCGCCACCGAAAGGCTCTCCTGCAGCAGCGCGGCAATCGGCTCCTCACCCAGTCGCTGGCGCCAGCGCGTCAGCGACGAGCGATCGAACGGCGCCTCGTGCCGGAACACCACCTCGCCACAGAAATACTGGAAGTACGGGTTCTCTACCCAGCGGGCACACAGGGCCTCATCGGAGAGGTTGTGCATATGTTTGAGGATGAATAGCCCGGCCATCAGCCGCGTCGGCAACGGTGGCTGCCCCGGCCCGACCCGACAGACCGAACTGAAGCGTCCCGCCAGAAAGTCCCAATCTATCTCCGCCGCCAGCCGCACCAGCGGATGGCGAAGGTTGATGATCTTCTCCAGAGATAGGCCAAACAGATCGTCCTGGCGATCGTCGCGCGGCTGGCTCATGGCACTCTCCCGACAGCGAATCTCGCCGTCAAGG
>JADMIN010000249.1 GCA_015478575.1 Ktedonobacterales bacterium
AAGCTGTATCGAACTGCATACCGAGGCCCTCACGCTGGGGCATGTGCTCCAGCAGCTTGATCTGGCTACTCACGACCAGATCGAGGCTGCCTTCAAGCAGCAGACGCAAGATCCACTAGGCAAGCGCATCGGCGAGCGGCTCATTGACCTGGGCATTCTGACGCCAGACAGGCTGACCCATGCCCTCAGAACCCAGGCGCTCTGGATCGCGCGTGAGCTTGCCCTCTGGCACAGTGGCACCTATGAATTTCATCCTGGTGAATGCCTGCCCGCGGATACCGCGGCGCTGCGCATTGACCCCACTCAGGTGGTGATGGAGGTCTTGCGCTACGAGCACGAGTGGGAGGGTCTCCAGCCGTTTCTGCCAGAGGGGATGCGGACACATATCGCGATGGTGTTTGACCCGCCCATCGGCCACTCGCTCCTCTTCTCGCCAGAGGTCTGGCGTGTCATCTCGCACGTGAATGCGCACCGCACGGTGCGGCGCATCGCCACCTCGCTGCGCCGCTCTGAGGTGGAGGTCGCGCGGATGGTGGGTCCGCTCGTGCGCGATGGCTTGCTCGTTCCGGTCGGAGCGGCGGGGGTGCCGGGTCTGCCTAAAGAGGCGCAGCGCATGAGCATGCAGAATTTCGATCTGTTCACGCTGCTGATCGGCATGGAGCAGGAGTGGCTGAAGCGCAAGACGCACGCGGACCAGCTTGTCGTGCTGGCGAGTTTCATCAACCAGACGATGCACGCGCTGGAGGAGGCGTGCCAGGATAACGGCCTGCATCTGTCGTCAGAGACGCTGGCGACCCTCTTTGGACGTGAAGGGTTGCGGAGTGTGCAGGGTTATCAGTTCCGCATTGCCGACAATCGCATTGATGTGTATGATTTTACGCTCTTCTGTCGGCGCATCTTCGAGAGTTCGGCCCATGGCGCGATCGGAGGCCAGAAGGCCTTTTACGATGAAATGATGGATCTGCTGCAGCGCGGCCTAGAGGCGGCGTTCCATGCCATCAATGCCCGCATTGCCTCGCCGATCGAGCGCGTGCAAAACCGAGAGGCGTGGGAAGCCCTCTTCATGACATTCCGCGGACAGCCCTCACCCAGCTCATAGCGCATCGTGGCGCAACGCATTCGCACGCCTACTCCGTGACCCAAGCACCCGAAGACAACCCACGCCCATTCCACTATGCGCGCGTTTCTCCAGGGGAACGTACGCACAGGCAACGTGAGATACGACAAGATACGATAGGAAGGGATGCTCTATGCCATTCATTCACCCGCCCGCGTCCTCTCATCCGGCACCCTCCGGCGCGCGTCAGGCGCCGACGATCTGGCGCAAGCATGTCATTATGGTCATTGATGATTCGTTATTCGTGCGACGGGTGGTTGAGGCCTGCTTCTCACGGGTGGGGATGGAGACGGCCTCCTTTCCAGATGGCCTCTCGGCGATCAGTGCCCTGGCCGCTGGCAAAACGTCTGTGCCAGACCTGCTGCTCCTCGACATCGGCCTGCCCAAGATGGATGGCTACGAGGTTGCCAAGGTGCTGCGGTCAAATGCCGATTTTCAGGATACGATTCTCGTGATGCTGACGGGCCGCGATGGCGTGTGGGATCGTGTACACAGTAAGCTTGTTGGCGCCCGTGACTATATCAAGAAGCCTTTTCGTATCGCGGAACTTGTCGAGCGCGTCCAAGAACTTTTGGGCATCGTGCCACTTAGCCCCGAAGAGCGCCCGGAGATGGCACCGCGCTGATGCCGCCGCGCTGATGCCGCGCCGCTGATGCCGCGCCGCGCTGATGCCGCGTGCCTGAATCATCCTGTGGTGGGGTGAAGTGTTGGGGGAGGAGGGACGCCGCGCCCTGAACTGGCGCGGGTACGCCCGCTGAGAAGTGCTTGGTGATACTCCGATGCTTCTACCAACTGAGCTATCAAGCGCGGGCGGAGGGCATGAGGCAGGCAGCGTGGCCCGCGCTGGTGGCTAGGCCGCGGGAGCGCAAAGCCACGCGGCTGACCCACGCGCGGCTGACCCTATAGGCGGAGGGAATGCGCTTGAGTGATTCAACGACCAGACCACGGTGGGCGGTCTCACTTCCGCCCTCAGGCCCGATGCCGCCCGATCTGCCGCGCCCACTGGCGGCGCCAGACGCCCTGGAAGACGCCCTAGAACGCGGGACCGCGCGCCAAGAGCCAGCCAACGCCGAGGCGCCCACGGGTACGGAGCTACTGCTTTTTCTCTGTGAAGCGGTGCCCTGCGCCGCACCGCTGGCCGCGCTGCGTGAGGTGTTGCCGACGCTGCCTGAGGCTGTCGCGCTGCCGCACAGCCCGCCGTGGATGCTGGGTATCTTCCCGCTGCGCACGGAGATGGTGGGGCTGGTGGATCCTGGGCCACTGTTGCTGGGAATCGCGCCGGGCGAGACGTATGCGCCCATGCTCGTTCGCCAGCGGGAGGCGCGTCTGGCGAGCGCGAGTGGGTTCACGACCTCAGCCGTGGCGCTGGCGACGGCGCTGGTGGTGGGTGAGGGCGAGCGGATGATGGCACTGGCGGTGAGCGCCATCGGCGATATCGTCTTGGCCCACGATGAGGAGATCAGTAGCGATTCCCAGGGGATGGCGCATGCCGCCTCTCCTCTCGCTGATGCATATATCGTCGGCATCTATACGCCGAGCGGTACACACAACCACTTCTCGATTCTCAATGTCGAGCGCCTGCTAAACGACCTAGTGGCCGCGCTCGACCATGTGGAGGCGGAACGCTATGGATGACCATTCCCAT
Source organism: Ktedonobacterales bacterium (assembly GCA_015478575.1). Lineage (GTDB taxonomy): Bacteria > Chloroflexota > Ktedonobacteria > Ktedonobacterales > JADMIN01 > JADMIN01. The sequence continues at coordinate 2,763 of JADMIN010000249.1, forward strand.
GACGATGCGGGGGTGTTGGAGCACTTTCGCGGCACGCCGCTGCGCCGCCCAGAGGGAACACCGATCCTCCCGCACGATCTGGCGACTTCGGCCCCCCGGCGTGGTGGGGATGGGCAGGAGATAGAACCGATTGATCCGCGGGAAATGGATAGCATTGCGCCGGGGCTTCGGCGGCTCTTCATCGTCGAGACAACCGATGACCTTCAGGATCTCAGTCGTGCGCTGATCACACTGGAACTGTGCCAGGATGATCCCGCGCTGCTACGCGATATGCGCCGGATCGCCCACAAAATCAAGGGGGCGGCAGCCACGCTGGAATATGATGTGATGGCCGAGCTCGCGCACATTTTCGAGGATATGCTGGCCACGTTGCGCGCGCTCCACGGAACGGCCGGGCAGCAGGTCATGGCGCCGCTCCAGCGCTGTCTGGGATTGCTCCAGGTCTGTCTCGATGCCGCCAGCGCTGAGACCGCTCCAGATGCCACGGTGATGACTGAGGCGCTGGCGTTGCGTGAGGAGATTTCGCGCGCGGTGCCATCCGCCGCGCCACGGCTCGGGACGGACGCGGCGTTTGCTCCCGTGTTCAGTGGCGACAGTGCGCGCCTGCCGGCGCGCGTGGCCGAAGGCGAATCGCTGCTGCGCGTGGACGTGCGCCGACTCGACGGCCTGATGGCGCGTGTGAGCGCGCTGGCGACCAATCGCGCTACCTTGGCGCACGTTCGTGAGGGCATTGCTCGGTTCCAGGCGGAGATGGACCATGCGCTCGGACGATTGAAGATGGCTAGCGATCAGGTCGCTGAACTCCAGCCATTCGTCGAGGCTATGGCCGACCGGCTCCCCTCCAACGGTGGGCACCATACCTCAGCCGCCCCGCGCCCTTCGCAGGCGTTGCCGCGCCCCGCCGCGCGTGGAAGCGCGTCATTCGGTGGCCCCGCGCTCAGTGGTGGGCGGCCCTGGGCTGAGCCTGAACTGGACCGTTACAGCGAATTTGACCATGCGCTGCGCGCGCTCACCGAAGCCGTCGCGGACGTGACGGCCAATGCTGGCAGCCTCCGCGGGCTGCTGCATCGTCTGAGCCAGACGGCAGAGGCACAAGGCGCCATCATGGCCCAGATGCAACAGGATGTGACCGCCATCCGCTTGGTGCCGCTTCAGGGGATCATTCCGCGCTTGCAAGTCGCGGCGCGCCAGGTGGCGCAAGACCTGCGCAAGCAGGTGACGTTCACGGTGCATGGCGAGATGACCGAGATTGATCGCAACATCAGCGAAGCCATCACCGACCCGCTGATTCAACTGGTGCGTAACGCCATCGTTCATGGCATCGAGCCATCTGAGGAACGCCTGGAAGCGGGGAAACCGGAGAGTGGGAGTGTGGGGCTTCATGCCTACTACGTGGGCAATGAGGTCATCATCGAGGTCGGCGACGATGGATGTGGTATCAATGCGCATCGGCTCGTGGCTGCGGCTATCGCGGCGGGCATGCTCGACGCCGAGGCGGGCCGCACGCTGAGCGAGGCGGACGCGCTGGACCTGATGTTCGTCCAGGGTCTCTCGACACTAGAGGAGGCGCATGTCGCTGGAGGGCGTGGCATTGGGCTTGATGAGGTGCGCACCGTTATCGAGCGGCTCAAGGGTACCATCCATGTGCGCAGTGAGCCAGAGCGCGGCACCATCTTTCGCATTCGCGTGCCGATCTCGCTGAGCATTCTGCATATCTTGCAGGTCCAGTTGGGGCAGGATGGATATGCGGTGCCCTTCTCAGCGGTGCGGCGCACGCTTTCCCTGCCCAGCGGGCAGATTCACCGTGTCACGCCGGTGGGAGCGGCGGGTGGCGAGGAGGGTGCTCAGCCAGCGGCCCGCATCTCACGCCGCGTGCGCATCGAGGTGGTGGCTGAGGCGCTGGCCAGGGATGATGCCGCGCCGGGGCTGGCTCCGGACGCCGCACCAGAGGCCTGGGCCGCGGAGCGGTCGTATGAGGAGATGCCAGCCTTTGCGCTGGCGGAACTGCTGGGATATACCTATCAACCGCGTAATCCTCAGCCAACGCTGGTGGTCGAGATTGGCCAGCAGCGCATCGCCCTCTTGGTGGATGGCGTGCGCGACGATCATGAGGTGGTGGTGCGCGCGCTCCCGAAACATCTGCGGCGCCGCGCGGTGCGGGGGGCGACCGTCACGCTGGAGGGGCAGGCGCTGCTCCTGCTCGATCTGCCGGAGTTGGTCTCCGGCGTGCTAGAGGGCAAGTGGCCACGGGAGGCGCCACGTCCCGCGCCGCGCTTCGCACGGACGCCCGCGCCACGGGTGATGGTGGCGGATGACTCGGTCTCTATGCGTGGCGCGCTGGAGGTGATCCT
>JADMIN010001012.1 GCA_015478575.1 Ktedonobacterales bacterium
GCCGCCATCCGCGCGCACCACCCGCTCGCCGAGGGTGAGGCTGCCCGCCTGTGCCCAGCCCCGATCGGCTGTCAGCCAGGGATGGTTGGCGGTGGTGCGGATCGTCTCATCACGGGTGGTGCTCGCACGTGTTGTGGGCGTCGGGGTGGTGGTCGTCGGAGAGACGGTGGTCGTCGTCGTCGGAGGCGCCTGGCTGCCGTGGCTGGCCACCGCCACTTGCTGCGCCTTGCGCGCGCCAGACTCAGGGTCCGCGCCCGTCGGCGCCGTCGTCGTGCTGGTGCGCAGCGTCACATTCAAGAGGTCAGTATCCTGGTGGACCCAGGTCGCTTGCACCGTCTGTGAGGACGCTGTGCCCGCCACCGGATCGTCGGCCCGCACTTGGTCGCCCACCTTCAGGCTCGCGATCGGCGCCAGGCGGCCATCCGCCAGGGTGACCAGTGTCTCAGGCGCGAAGGAGAGGTTGCCGCAGCCTGGCCCCGCCGTATCTCCCCCACCCTTGCCCGCGCTGGAGAGGTCCCCCGCCGCCGCCCCCGCGCGTCCTTCCTCTCTCCCCTGATGCGCAGAGATTGGGCAGCATCAGCAGGAAGCAGTCTGCTCTCCGTAGTGGCTCCCTGCCACATATGGAGGCCATACCCTAGCGGCCAGGCCGTTTGCGCTCGCGCGGGAGGCCTATTTGCCCGCGGCGAAGGGAAGCTGCCACATGCCACTGGCCCAGCGCGCCGTGAGCGTGTAGCAGCCCGCGCCCGGCAAGTAGAGGGCGCCGAACCACTCATTCCAATGCGCATATTGGGCGGGGACGTTGAGAACGGCCGGATCGAGCGTAATGCTGGTAGTGGGCGTGTGGCGCAGGCCAGCGGTGAGCCAGAGGGGCCGCCCATCGCGCGCACTAGCGCCAGAGAGCGTAATCTGACCCGTATAGCCTGGCACGACCGCCCAGATCACATACATGCGCCAGCCATAGACCGTGTAGGTGTTGGCGGCGCCCAGATGCGTGATGGCGACGGGCGCATCAAAACTGGCGGACATATAGACTGGTGGCTGGCCGATGCCCGACCCAAAGTAGGGCGCCATGGAAAGTGTCGGCA
>JADMIN010000250.1 GCA_015478575.1 Ktedonobacterales bacterium
GTGCTGCTCCACAGGGCACCTCCCTGACGCGGTGGCGAGCCGGCGCACCATGGCGCCGACCTGCGCGGGAGGCCAAAGGCCGACTCAGGCAGGAAGGACCAGAATGCGACCGAACACGGTGACACAGCGACGACGACTACTTGAGCCAGCGTCCATTTCGCGACAACCTCCTCCTGCTCCATCTCCGCGCGTTTGGCGCGTGACACCGAGCGAGGAAAAGACCTAACCAACCGCGGCGTGCCATACTCGTCACTGGACCGCTGGACAAGCAGGGCGACGGACGCGGCCCGCCGAACACCCGGCGGCGCCAACGACAAGCAATCGCGCACGACAAGCAATCGCGCACGACAAGCAATCGCGCACGACACGAACGCGCGCACGACACGAACGCGCGCACGACACGCAATCGCATCCACACGCACGCTCATGGGGGCATGTCGCGTGAGGAATGGATGCTCCACAGTGGTCGGGGTGGCCGGATTCGAACCGGCGACCTCATGGTCCCAAACCATGCGCGCTGACCAACTGCGCTACACCCCGAAAAGAAGACCCGTCTCTCTAGTATAAACAGCACCGTATGCCCGCGTCAAGGCGACCCAATCACCGCCAGGATGCCACATCGCCTGGCGCATGTGGCCCTGACGGCCTCGCGCGCGCCACTCCCTCTCACCCCAGCCCAGGGAGTGCGCTCCCCGCGATCCGATAGAGCAGCAGGAGATTGAGCGCGAGGATCACCCCGGCGCAGATCACCGCTAGGGTCGTGGTAGCGCGATGGTTGACCAGTGTACCCATCACGTCACGCCGCTGGGTGAAGTAGGCCAGCGCAATCACGGGAATGGGCAGGATGAGGCTCAGGATGACCTGACTGATGATGAGGGTCTCGGTCGGATTGATGCCCAGCCAGACCACGATGACCGCCGGGGCCATCGTTACCAGCCGCCGCAGCCACACCGGGATGGTGAAGCCCACGAATCCCTGCATAATCACTTGGCCCGCCATCGTCCCCACACTTGAACTGGAAAGCCCCGACGCGAGCAACGAGATGGCGAAGACGATGCCAGCGGCAGGCCCCAGGAGCGGCGTCAGTGTACGATAGGCCGAGGGAATATCGGCGATATTCGTCAAGCCACGACCGTAGAAGGTAGATGCCGCCATGTAGAGCATCGCCATGTTGATCACACCGGCCAGGCTCATCGCGATCACCACATCAGGGATCGTGAAGCGGAAGATACGACGGGCCTCCACCTCACTGCGCGGCACGATACGATTCTGGGTCAGCGAGGAGTGGAGATAGATGACGTGGGGCATGACCGTGGCACCGACGATGCCGACCGAGATGAGGATGCTGCGCGAGTCAATGGTGGGCACCACGCTATGGTACGCCACCTGGCCCCAGTTCGGACGCGAGAGCACCGTCTCAATGAGATAGCTGACGGCGACCACACCGACTAGCCCGGCGAGCACCGCCTCCAGTGGGCGCACGCCATAACGTTCGAGGAGCAGGATACCATAGGTCGCTAGCCCAGTGAGCAGCGTCGCCAGCGGCAGCGGAATACGCAGCAGCAAGTAAAGGCCAAGGCTGGCCCCCAGGAATTCCGCCAGGTCCGTGGCCATCGCGGCGACTTCCGACCCAGCCCACATCGCGTAGACCATGCGGCGCGGCAGATGCTCACGACAGACCTCAGCCAGGTTCTGGCCCGTGGCAATACCCAACTTGGCCGAGAGCGTCTGGAAGAGCATGGCCATGAGGTTGGCGACCATGATCACCCACAACAGATTATAGCCAAAGGCGCTGCCGCCCTGAATATTCGTCGCGTAGTTGCCAGGATCAATATAGGCGACGCAGGCGATGAAGGCTGGGCCGAGAAAGGGCAACAGCCCGCGCAGCCCCCGACGACGGCCATCGAGGGTGGCACGTGCGCCAGTGATGATACGCGACTCTTTGGGCATGCCGGTGAGGGGCATCCCATCCAGTGACCGCGCGGGATACGTTCTCATCGGGGGTCTCCTGAGATCGTTCCCACGACCCGCTGCCCATCCCCCCTGTCGCACTCTCTTGGAAGGCCAGGAGAGCCAAGCGGGGAACACCAGCAGACCCCCCCACCCTGTCCGTCGGCAAAAGCCTCTTGCCAGCGCATGATACGTGCCCTTCCCACAACCTGACGCTTTGATGACGACCCGCTCCACACGCCAGCGCCACCGCCTTGTGGGCAGTGCTTCGCTTGTGTGCTCACAGCTCCTCTGGTGTGACCTGGATCTCTGACGCTAACTCTGGTCCGACGGCCTGCTCGCGCGCACCCGACGCCGTCTGGATCTGGAGGCGGATGGGGCCACCGAACGGCTCGCGCTCAAGCACACAGACGCGCGCGCCGGGCACTAGCTCGCGAGCGGCGAGATAGCGTAACTTGGCCGCGTCGTCGTCGCTCACGCGGCGGATGACGGCGCACTGTCCAGCCGAGAGAGCTGAAAGGCGCCGCAGGGCGGTGATGCTCACCTCGCCGGTCTTGCTGGGGATGGGGTCGCCATGTGGATCCACCGTTGGGTAGCCAAGCAGGGCATCCAGACGCTCTTCCAACCGCTCGGAGATAGCGTGCTCCAGCCGTTCGGCCTCGGCATCTACTTCGTCGAGCGAGTAGCCCATCTCGCGCACGAGCCACAACTCGATCAGCCGGTGATGACGCACCAACTCGGCGGCAACCCTCTCGCCCATCAGGGTCAGCACGACACCATGATAGGGCCGGTGGTCCACGTAGCCCCGCTCCGCCAGCGCTTTGAAGAGCTGCGTCACGGCGGCATCGCTGAGTTGGCCACTGAGCCGCTGAAGCCGCAAGCGCTCACGCATGGCGGAGGTTGTCACGCGCTCGCCACGCTCATGTAGCTTATAGATATACTTGAGGCAGTCCACCTCACGCTCCGAAAGCGCCCGCAGATCCGCGCACATGGCATGCCCCTCTCTCGTGGCCGCACCAGTTTAAGGTCACTTAAAATATATTTTACACAGATGGCCACACACTGTCAAGCCTCTCCAAAAGGTGCATTTACAAGTTGTATTACTTACCAATACACCGACCGCCTCACCGTGGATGGAGGCGCTGGCGGTGCGGGGTATTGCCTGGAGTGGAGTTGGAGTGACACGCCCGCGCGACGAGCGCCGTCTGATCCCCTTCTCTCCCACCCTGGTGCGCACCATGCGGCAGGCACGCTTCATGCGAGAAGTAGGTGCGCGGCGCGAATGACGCGCTGGCACAGAGACCAGCCGCCTGGGAGGGTGTCCCTGGCGGCCCAGTGACACCCCAGGGAAGAAGGTTCCGTATGGCGAACAATGATGACCAGTTCCGACAGCGCCTCCAGGGTGATCCGAACCAGTGGCAGCAGCAGTCACCCGATCCTAGGGGAGAGGACCCCGCCGCACAGCCTGGCGCCCCATATGGCATGGCTGGGCAGGGATCAATGGGCGATGCCGCGTCGCGCGACATGAAGCCCGATATGCCCGACCCGTATGGCCAGCGGCAGGCGGGGCAGCAAGGCCAAGATCCCTATCAGCAACAGCAGAGTGGGCAGATGGGCCAAGATCCCTATCAGCAACAGCAGAGTGGGCAGATGGGCCAGGACCCCTATCAGCAACAGCGCCAGGGCGGGCAGATGGGACAGGATCCCTATCAGCAACAGCAGCAGAGCGGGCAGATGGGGCAGACCGGACAACCTGACCAGGATATGCTGGCAGGCGGCTACGGTGGCAATCAGCCCGATCCTACGCAACTTGGGCAGCGGGGCACTCAGACCCCAGCCAATCAGGGAAGCCAGGGCCAGTTTACTGGCGCGCGCCAGCAGGCTGAGCAACAAATCAACCAGGGCATTGACCAGTTCGCCAGCCGGATTCCCGGTGGCCAGCAGCGCGCCCAGCAGGCGAAAGACGCCGCGGACAAAGGGCTGGACAATATCGAGCAAGAGGCCGAGAAGCGCAGCGGTGACCAAGGCGGCATTGGCGGCATGCTTGGCGGCCTGTTTGGGGGCAAGCGCGGCGATCAAGAGGGTCAGCGCGACCCCAATAACAGCGGCCAGTAGCGATCGCGTGATCTAGACGCCGCTGCCTCGTCGCGGCGCCCGGATTACATCACGGAACGGCCCCAGAAACAATCGGGCCGTTCCGTGATGGCGCTTCCAAATGGAGGGTAAGGCTCTCCGCGGCCTCTCGTCCACATGGCCCCCTACCCCACGGCAAGCCGCGCATCCTAGGTGGCATGCTGGCGTCTCTTTCCGCGTTCCTTCCCGTTAGCGCCGGTCGAATTCGCGCTCCAGCGCCGAGAGACTGAGATGCACCATCGTGGGACGCCCGTGGCAACAACTTTGGTGCGCATCCACACCTTCGAGTTGGCGAATCAGCTCCCGCTGCTCCTCCGGCGAGAGCGTCTGCCCGGCTTTGATCGCCGCCTTGCAAGCCACGTTTGCCAGGGCGTGCTCTTCCCACGTCTCGCCGTGGCTGATGGCCTCCTTCTCCGCGCCAGCTAACTCCACCAGCAGTTCATGCAGCGGCTGCGGGCGCGCCTGAGCGGCCAGTGTCGCGGGCACGGCACGCACCAGGAAGCTCTCACCGCCAAATGGCTCGACCGCGAAGCCGATCGAGCGCAACGCCTCCAGATGCTCCTCGATGGCCTCGCGCTCCGCTGGCGCCATCTCCAGCGGCAGCGGCTCCAGCAGGAGTTGCGAGGAGACCGCGCGGGCGCGCCACTCCGCGATCATACGCTCTAACAGAATGCGCTCATGGGCCGCGTGCTGGTCCACCAGATACATGCCGTCTGGCCCCTCGGTAATGATGTAGCTCTGCGAGACCTGCCCCAACACGCGCAGCGCGGGCAGCTTGCGCCCACCCACGGGCGCTTGCGCCGCCACACCGGGCACGGCGAAGCCGCCAGCGGCGCCGCGCGGCGCCGCCGTCCCGGGCGACGTTCGCGGCCAGAGTGCCCCCTGATTGGCAGCGGAGCCATCAGTTTCGCGCTCGTCAGCGACAGGGGCATTACCCGTGATATGCGCGGGCGCTTCCGGCGCGGCCCACGCTGGCACGCCGAACGGCCGGTGCGAGACGGCGGGTATCGCGGCGGTGTCAATGA
>JADMIN010001013.1 GCA_015478575.1 Ktedonobacterales bacterium
AGCAACATCCGCCGTGACCTTAAGGCGGGTATCTCGATATGCTTGTGGCGCAAATTGAATAAACCAAGCGTTATATTGGTCAATAGATTGAACTACGTCAGCCTTCCACAAGTGTGGTTTATCAGCATTTACCGGCACGCAAAGCACTCCTTGTCCCGCATACTAACCCGGCATTGTTTCTACAACAATACCACACATCGTCATGGCTTGTTGTTCCCGCTGGGCATTTCCCTATTTATTTGCCATCATCCCTTCCGTGCCCCTCCGTGTCCCGTCCCTTTCGTGGCCCTTTGTGTTCCCGTCCCCCCATCTCGAAAGGAGAATACCCCATGTCCCCCACTCAAGCATCCATCCGGCGCATCGGCTATGCGCCTATCACGCGCATTGACACCGCGCGGCGCGAGATCGAAGTCACCGCCACCAGCGAAGCGCTCGACGCCTATGGCACGATCTTCGCCTATGAGGCCAGCCGCGATGCCTTTGCGCGCTGGTTGGGCAATGTGCGCGAAATGCACGACGCCGTCGCTGTCGGCAAGCGCGTCGCCGTGGCGTATGATCCCGACCGCCGCGCGGTGCGCGTGCGGCTGCGCATCTCGCAGGGCGCGGAAAGCACCTGGCAAAAGATTCTGGATGGCACGCTGTGCGGCGCAAGCATCGGCGCGGCGAACGTCACCTGGCAAGAGATGGCGCGCGACCAGTTGCCCGACACGCTGCGCGCCGAACCCAACCTGCGCGACACCGTGCGCGTCGCCACCGCCTATGACCTTGTGGAACTCAGCCTGGTCGATTCCCCCGCGAACCCTGACTGCATCGGCATCACGCTCATCCGGGGCGCCATGCCTGAGGTGGACCTGCTCGATCCGCTGGATGACGGCGAGGCGCTGCCGGAGCCGGTGGATACGGTGGTGACGGCCTCACCCCCTGGCTCCCGCTCCATTTTTGGGGCCACTCCCCCAAAAACAGAGCGGGGGAGTGAGCATGAGATGCGCGCAGGGGAAACAGACACCCGCGCGGCCAGCGAGGCGCAACGCCTGATGCTGGTCGAGACGCGGCGGCTGGCGGCGACGATGGCCGCACTCTATGCC
>JADMIN010001014.1 GCA_015478575.1 Ktedonobacterales bacterium
CCTTGTGCAACCGGTGCTGCGCCTTCCACGCCTGCGCGATCACGAGAGCCGGTTGCCCTTCCTGGCGGCGCTTCACGTGCTGGCTCACCAGCGGGCGGAAGCGATACGCCCACGCTGCCTGCACCAGCACGTGCCGGCAGTGCGTGTTCCCCGCCTTCGTGATCGCCCCGCGTCGCTCGCGGTCCCCCGAGGAGTGCTCCCGCGGCACGAGCCCCAGGTAGGCCATGAGCTGCCGCGGATTCTCGAAGCGCCGCCAGTCGACGATCTCCGTCGCGAGCACGAGCGCGCTCTGCCGCTGGATCCCCCGGAAACACTGCAGCCAGGCCACCGCCGTCGCCATCGCGGGCGCCAGCACCAGCTGCTCGAGTTGGCGATCAAGCTCCTGGCGGCGTTGCACCTTGTAGTCGAGCAGCGCGAGGTACTCGCCCAACACCAGGCGATCCTCCACCCCAAGCTCGGACGAGGTGGCCAGCACCTGCCGCAGCCACCGATCGTGCGCGCTCGTCCAGTGCCGGCCCGCCCGATAGATGAGCCCGCGCCGAGCCAAGAACTTCAACACGTAGTGGCGCGACTTCAAAATCTCGCGTTGAAACGTTTCCCGACATCGCACCAGGTCCCGCACGCGCTCTTCCGCGGCACTCGGGATTCGGATCGTCACGAGCTCCCCCGCGCGATACAACCGGGCCAACTCGATCGCGTCCCGTCGATCGTGCTTCCGCTGCACGCCCGGCCGCTTCGGAATCAGCGACGGGGCGATCACCTCGCAGTGATAGCCCCACTCGGTGAGCGCCCGCTGCAACACGTAGCCCGCGCCGCTCGCTTCATAGCAGACGCGCGTCGTCGCGGGATCCGGCGCGTGCCGGGCCACGTACTTCCGCAACTTCGCGAGATCGTTCGGGAGGCGGTCGACGTGGGTCGGGGCGCTGGCGTCGCCCGGTAGCACGGCCAGGGTGATGGATTCCTTATGGACATCCATCCCGAGATGCAGCATCGTATTCGCCATTGGGCTGGTCCTCCACGTGTCGGCGACGCGTTCCACTGGTCGCCTGTGGCTCTGGCAACTCCTGCGTGATCATGGGAATAG
>JADMIN010000251.1 GCA_015478575.1 Ktedonobacterales bacterium
GTGCGCGGCTGAGCCATACTCATGGCGAATGGCGCGCGTCATGCCATGCGAAGAGGCCCATTCATGCCCGCTGTGGAAGCGTTCGAGTACCGTCACCTCCGCCCCTCGGCCCGCGAGCGCGCAGCCCGCCGCCAGGCCCATCACGCCTCCGCCGACCACCAGCGCTGAGATCCGCGCCATGAGGCACCTCCTATTCTAGCGAGGCCAGACCTCACGCAGAATCGTGGCGAATAGCGCGCGCTCGGCGGGCGTGCCCACCGTCACCCGGATGCAGCGATCCAGCGGCGGAACGCCAGGCATACGGATGAAGACAGCGCGCGCGGCGAGTGCCTCCATCAGTGCCCTGGCTTGTGCCGAGCCGCCCACATCAATGGCGACGAAATTCGTCGCGGAGGGAAGCGGCGTGAGACCCAGGTCACGCGCGAGCGCCTCATACGCGCGCCGACCCTCGGCCACCGCGACGACCACGCCCCGCAGGTAGTCCGTATCGGCGAGCGAGGCCAGCGCCCCCGCCTGAGCGAGCAGGTTGACGCCAAAATGCAGCCGTATCTTCTCAAAGGTCGCGATCGTCTCAGCCGTCGCGACAGCATAGCCGATGCGAGCGCCAGCCAGACCGTGCGCTTTAGAGAATGTGCGTAGGCGGATCACGCGCGGATCATCCTCCCCTACCATTGGCGGCAAGGCCTCAGGGGGCGCGAAGTCGCTGTAGGCCTCATCCAGCACGAGCAAACAGTGCTCTGGCAAACGCTCGATAAACGCGCCCAGATCCTCAGTGGTATGCCAGGCGCCCGTGGGGTTATCGGGGTTCGCCAGGTAAACGAGCCGCGCATGCGTCCGCCGCGCCGCCGCCGCCAGCGCCTCCAAGTCGTTGGCGTTCTCGTGATACGGCACACGCTCCAGCGTGCCACCATAGCCGGCGACATGGTAGTTGAAGGTCGGATAGGCGCCCAGCGAAGTCACCGCCACCTCGCCGCGATCCAGGAACGTCCGCACGATCAGCCCCAGCAGGTCATCAATACCGCTGCCGACGACCAACTGCTCCATCCTCACCCCATGGTGGCTGGCAAGGGCCGCGCGCAACTCATAGCTCTCAGGATCACCATAATACGCGGCACGCGCCGCCGCCACGCCCATCGCCTCGCACGCGCGCGGTGAGGGACCAAACGCACTCTCATTCGCGCCAAGCCGCAGCACCAACGGGCGTCCATCGCGGCGCTCGATAGCCTCTGGCGCGAGGAATGGCACAGTCGCGGGAAGATCCGCGATGAGGCGCGTATAGGGAGCGCCACGGTTCATCGGCTACCTCCTGGTTCTACGGAATCACGCCGTCAGCAAGCTCGCTCTCATCTATCGTCATAGAGACCGGGGCACGATAGTCGCTAGCCAGCACGTTCACCAGCACGGGCGGACGGGCGGGATCCTCCGGGCGAGGCACGGCGCCCGCGCGGCCAACATGCGTGTGGCCGCTGACCACTCTGCCCACCTTCCCGCTCGTCGCCAATACACGCCGCCCCAGCGTCAGGTTGCCGAAGTAGGCATTGCCCATGCTCCAACGGGAATCGTGCGGCTTGCGCAGCATCTGTGCCTCGAACAGCGGCACATGCGTGACCACCAGCACCGCGCGGATCACCGGATCAGCCTCTACCTCCGCCAGCCGCGCGCAAAGACCATCCCCCAAGCGTTGCGCAAACGCCACATCAGAGGTCAGCCACGTCACAAACCGACCATCCCAATTGTACGCCGCTTTGTGCGTGGCAAAATACTCCGGCGGATACGCCGGCAGCGAGGCATCAGCGGCGGAATAGTCATACCACGCGAGCGAGCCGACCACCGCCACCGCGCCGGAGCGCCAGACCGCATCCTCCAGCCAGAGCATGCCCGCCGCGCGCACCGCCTCTGGCAGCGCGCGTCCCCATAGTTCCTCGTTCGTGTGGCCCTCGCGTGCCCAGATATCGTGGTTGCCCGTCAGGACGGCTACCTCGCCCGGCAGGTGGGAGAAGATGTCCAGGCAGGCCACGAAATTGGCCAGTCCTTCGCCGATGTCGCCCGCCAGAATGGTGAAGATAGGATCTTCGCTGGCGATGCGCTCGGCGAGCGCAACGAGCGTCTCGCGCGGCGTAATGCCCAGGTGCAGGTCGCTGGTCACAATCATCCTCGCCACATCGCCCTCCCTTTGGGTTACGCGCGCCATACCAGCACAACATACGCGGGATACACGGGATGCGCGGGATACACGGGATGCGCGGGATACGTGGGATGCGCATCCGCCGTACGCTCCTATTCTACACCTTCGCGAGCACCGGCCCTGCCGCGAGGACCACGCGCGGCATCCCCCCCCGCAGCGTCGCCCGCTCGGCCAAGATGTTGACCCAGAGCCACGCAATAGCTCATACTGAGAGATGGCTCCCGTGGGAGCACGCTTGCGCGCGCCTGTGCAGCGCGAACGCGGCGATTGAAGAGAGGGATTCCTGTGCGAAGTTCCGTGGATCGTGGGTCCTCCAGTGGATATTCCGGTAGGTATGTCGCCCTGGCTGGCTTTTTCGTGACCAGCCTCATTGTCGCGAATATTATCGCCGTACGACCGCTGTCGCTGCCCGGCGGGCTGATCGCCCCAGCAGCCGTCGTGATCTTTCCGCTCAGCTACCTCTTCGGCGATGTGCTGACTGAGGTCTACGGGTACGCCGCCGCGCGGCGGGTGATCTGGCTTGGCTTCGCCTGCAACCTGCTCGCGGTGCTCGCATTCTCCGCCGGTGGCGCCCTGCCCGCCGCACCTTTCTGGAACGCGCAGCCAGCCTACAACACCATTCTCGGCGCGACCCCACGGGTACTGCTGGCATCTTTCTGCGCCTACCTCGTTGGTGAGTTCCTCAATTCCTATGTGCTGGCGAAGCTCAAGATCGCCACACGCGGACGCTGGCTCTGGACCCGCACGATCGGCTCAACCCTCATCGGCGAGGGCGCCGACTCACTCATCTTCATTACACTGGCATTCGGCGTGTTCCGCGTCCAGGGCATCTTGCCGCTTGGGGTGCTGATCACCATCATCCTGACGCAGTGGGGCATCAAAGTCGCGTATGAGGTCGTGGCCACGCCATTTACCTATGCCATCGTACAGTATCTCAAGCGCCGTGATGGCGTAGACCATTTCGACATCGGCACAAACTTCAGCCCCATCGCGCTCGGCGGTGCCGAGCGCGCGGCTTCCGTGCGGCGGGCGGGATGAGCGAACGTTAGGAGCGCATGCTCCTAATACCGGCACGAGGAGGTGCCACAATGGAGAACAGCGAGATCGCGGGTGGGCCATGGGAGCGCGACGAGTATGCGCATGTGCGGGTGGCGCGGCACGGCATCGCCGCCATCGTCACCCTCGCCCGGCCTGAGGTGCATAATGCCTTCAACGAACGCCTGATCGCCGAGTTACGGACGGTCTTTGACCGGGTGGGCGCGGACGACAGCGTGCGGGCGGTGGTGCTCCGCGGCGAGGGCAAGAACTTCTGCGCGGGCGCCGACCTGAACTGGATGCGCGCCAGCCTAGACCGCACGCATGACGAAAACATAGCCGACGCGCTGCGCATGGCGGACATGTTCCAGGCGATTGATACGTGCCGCCACCCCGTCATCGGGCGCATCCACGGCTACGCGCTCGGCGGCGGCTCAGGGCTGACCGCCGTCTGCGATCTCGCCATCGCGGCGGGGGATGCCCATTTTGGCTTCACCGAGGCCCGTCTGGGCATCGCGCCAGCGGTCATCTCGCCTTTCGTCCTACGCAAGATCGGCGAGAGCCATGCCCGCGCCCTCTTTCTGACCGCCGAGCGCTTCGACGCCGCCCGCGCGCTGGCCATCGGGCTGATCCACCACGTGGTGCCAGCGGCGGAGCTTGATGCCGCCGTGGCAGCCGCGCTCCACGAGATCGCGCGCAACGGGCCAGCGGGCGTGCGCGCGGCCAAGGTCATGGCACGCACCGTGCCACAGCTCGAGGGCAGCGAGGCGCGCGAGACCACCGCCGCCACCATCGCCAGCCTGCGCGTGAGCCAAGAGGGGCAGGCTGGCATTCACGCCTTCCTAGAGAAGCGCCCCGCACCCTGGGTGACCGACGATGCTTAAATCCGTGCTCATCGCCAACCGCGGCGAGATCGCCGTCCGCATAATCACCGCCTGCCAGGAAATGGGCATCCGTGTGGTCGCGATCTATTCCGATGCCGACCGCGATGCCGCGCACGTGCGCGCTGCCGACGAAGCCTACCGCATCGGCCCGGCACCCGCGCACGCCAGCTACCTCAAGAGCGCGGCCATTCTGGCTGTGGCCCACGCGCATGAAGTGGAGGCCATTCACCCCGGCTACGGTTTTCTCTCCGAGAATGCTGAGTTTGCCACGGCCTGCGAGGCCGCCGGCATCATCTTCATCGGCCCGCCCCCCGCGGCCATCCGCCTGATGGGTTCGAAGACCGCGGCGAAGCGCGCGGTGGAGGCCGCGGGTGTCCCCACGGTGCCGGGCTACGCGGGCGAGACGCGCGACCCACGCGCTCTGCGCCACGAGGCAGCGCGCCTCGGCTATCCCATCATGCTAAAGGCGGCGGCGGGCGGCGGGGGCAAGGGCATGCGCGTCGTGCGCGCGCCCGGCGCGCTGGCTGAGGCGGTGGAGGCCGCCCAGCGCGAGGCGATGGCGGCCTTTGGCGATGACAGCATCTTCCTAGAGAAGCTGATCGTCGCGCCGCGCCACGTCGAGTTCCAGATCCTGGCTGACCGCTACGGCCACGTCATCCATCTCGGCGAGCGCGAGTGTTCTATCCAACGGCGCCACCAAAAGATCGTGGAGGAAAGTCCGTGTGTCGCCCTGACACCTGACCTGCGGGCAACGATGGGCGAGGCGGCGGTGCGCGCGGCACGCGCCGCGGGCTACGTAAACGCCGGCACCTGTGAGTTCCTGGTGGATGCCGACCGCCAGTTCTACTTCCTCGAGATGAATACCCGTTTGCAAGTCGAGCACCCCGTCACGGAATTCGTGACCGGGCTGGATCTCGTGCGCCACCAACTGGCCATCGCCGCGGGCGAGCCGCTGATCGGCCGGATGGTTTACTTCGACACCTTGTCGAAGGAC
>JADMIN010001015.1 GCA_015478575.1 Ktedonobacterales bacterium
GCATAAGGATACACAGGGGGACGCCACGGAGCCGTCCCTGCCGGGTACCCCAGCAGCCGCCGCCATGAGCCAGAGCCACGCGCGGCAGCCTCGACGACGAGATGAAGCTCGGGTCGAGATAAGGCACCACCAAGGAGGAACGAGTCTATGCGCCAACGACACCACATCCAGCTAATTGCCAAGCAGCGCCCCTTTGACGAGGCGCAGTGGCAGCGGCTACTCACCGCCTTTGCCTATGTCCTGCACGAGCAGCGCCGGATGGCTGGCCAGACACCGCCCCTGCCTGCGCCGCCTCAGCTACCGCCGCAGACCGAGGTGGACCCATGAGCCTCACGACCACGCTGCTGCTGACGCTGCTCGTCGGGCTCGGTCTCACCGCCCTCCTCGCCGCCGCTCAGGCGTATGACCAGCGTCGCTGGCGACAGGAACTGGTCGCCTTCCAGCTCTCCCTGCCACAGCAGGTAACCGTCGATGACGTGGCCCGCTGGCTCGCCGCCGTGGCGGCCACCACCCATCCCCCACGGTGGTCCCTCGTACCGCTCTGGCCAGTGGCCCTGGAAGTCCGCGCGACGGCACGTGGCATCAGCCACTACCTGCTCATCGACGCCTCCTCGCGCGGCGCGTTGCTCGCCAACCTCCAGGCTAACTTGCCAGGCGCGCGCCTGGAGTCCGCGCCGGACTACCTGGCGACCCCGCTGCCCTGCACCGTGGCGCGCGCGTATACCGCCACCAGCCGCAGCCGCCCGCTCGCCATCGACCGGGCCCCTGCCGTCAGCGCCAGCCTGCTGGCGGCGCTGCAACCGCTGTATGGCGCGGAGCAGCTCACCCTGCAGCTCATCATGACGAGCGCGGGTACGCCGACCCCACGGCCCGTTGGCCACACGGGCGGAGTCGCGGTGCCGTGGTGGCTAGAAGGCCAGGCCCCCGCCGATGCTGATGCCCTGCGGGCCGAACGCCTCAAGCAGCGCGAGCCACTGCTGGCAGCCGTCCTGCGCCTCGGCGCGACGGCGGACAACCAGCCGCGCGCCGCGCAACTGCTCACCCGCGCCGGGGCGATGCTCCCCGGCCTGAACGCGCCGGGGG
>JADMIN010001016.1 GCA_015478575.1 Ktedonobacterales bacterium
GCCTTGATCTACGGCCGCGATGGCGCTAACTACCTGATCATCGCCTCCAAAGGTGGCGCCGACAGCCATCCGCTGTGGTATCTGAACCTATCAGCCGATCCCGAGGTCCGCATCCAGGTGGGGGCTGAGAAGCTGCCTGCCCGTGCCCGCACGGCCTCAGCTGAGGAGAAGGCGCGCCTGTGGCCGACCATGGCCGGCATCTTCCCCAATTACAACGAGTACCAGGCCAAGACCAGCCGCGACATTCCGCTCGTGATCCTGGAGCCCAAGGCAGCGTAGCCACGGCTTAGTGCGCCCCCAGGTCGACCACGATCACGCCGTGGCCAGCCGCAATATCCTGAAGGGCCAGCTGTGCCAGCAGGGTGGACTTCCCCGTGCCCGTCGGGCCAATCAGGTGGAGGTGGTGCAGTCGGTCGGATGCAGTGAGGGCGAGGCGGCGATGCGTGAGTCCTGGATAGTTACTCGTCCCAATGATTACACCGCGCGTGGGGAGCTGGGGCGGGGGCGGCAACTGACGGGCTTGACCAGTTGGCACGCCCGGCAGATATGCGCGGAAGGGAAAGAGGAGGAGGCTTGTGGCCTCCTGTGCATTGAGGAGCAAGGGCCACTCGATGAACGGGTAGCTGCGCCTAGCGAGGCGGCGAGCGGCGCGGGAGGCGGGGAGATGGCGACGCACCAACTGCACGCCAGGGACATTGACTCCGTGAAGCATGCTTTCGGTACGCGCCAAAAGGGAGGACGCGCGCTGACGTGAGGCGGCGGCGACGCCGATACGGAGCGTCGCGACAAGCAGTGGGCTGCCTTGTTTCTCGTGCCGGGCGGCCGCAGCGCCGACGGTACCCTCTAGTGGTTGTGGTGTTCCGGCGCTGGTCAGGATGACTTGAATGCATACCCGTTCGCCGCGACGGAGCGGTTGCAGCGACGCCAGCAGGGTAGTGCTGACAGCCTCAGCGGGATCAGCGGCGAGTGGCCGGGTCTGGCTGGTGAGCGTGTACTCGACCGCGATCGTCGACGCGCGAGGTGGTGTGCTGGCAGGGGCGGGAACGGCATCAAGGCGTGCGCCGGGAAGGGTAGCCCGTAGGC
>JADMIN010000252.1 GCA_015478575.1 Ktedonobacterales bacterium
GTACTAGGCCACCGGCTTCCCCCGCCAGCCAGTCGCGCTCCATGTACGGAGCAGGCCTCGGCTGGCCAGGGATAGTCGCGAGCAGAGCGCACGAATGTGCGCATGCGCCTTGAGGGGCACGCTCAGAAGTGAGCGTGCCCCTTTTGCTCGTGCCTTCGCCAGGATCATCACAGCCTCTCAACGCGATGGTTAAGGAAGTGAGACTGGCGCGTCCGTCAGGCAATGATACGATAGATTCGGCACGGTCTCTAGAGGTGAGCGTGTCGAAGCGCGGGCGGGAACTGCTCCGAGATGAGGAGGCGTCCTCACCCTCTCTTCGCCACACCTCGCGTCGCGCTCGCCCATCCTCCGCCTCCTCAACAGCCGGCATGCGTCTCGCGCCGGTTTCCGCGGTCACCGCCCGTGCTGGCCGTGGCACAAGAGCATCCAGGACGACCATCGTGGCGCCGCCGCGAGGCTCGTCGTTCGCCGTGCGCAACGCGCGGCAAGGGAGGATTCCCTTATGCGGTTCCCGATCTCGGCGCGGACGGCCTCCGCGCTGCTGCTGGCGCCCAGTCTGGCGCTGGTGCTGGGGGGCATGGTGGTTGTCGGTGCCGTTGCCGGTGCGGCGGGGCTGCCTCAACCGCCAGCGCAATTGCCGGGCTGCGGCGGCGTCTCGTGCGGCGGTGGCGGTTCCACCACGCTGAGCTGCGGGAGCGGCACGGGTGGTGGCGGTTTGCTCATCACGCCAGGTGTCGGTTTCGGCACGACGCTCGCCACCATCGGGCCAGATGCCCACCTGAGCCAGAGCCTCCCACGTCCGACCTTCACCATGGCCACCACACCCGGACGGGTGACGCTGGCCACAAATCAGGCGCGGTATCAGCCCTGTGACACCATCGCCGTGGGCATCGCCAACGGTCTCACCACTCCCATCTATGCGACCGACCACCACACGAGTTGCTCGCTGGTGACGCTGCAGCGGCTGGTGAATGGCACCTGGCAGACCCAAGGCTCCTGCGCCATCGGGACGCTAACGCACGTGCTCACGCTGGCACCTGGCGCGGTGACGGGGCAGACGCTCACCGCGGGCCGAGGCTTTGGCCCTTCCGCCTGGCCGGCAGGCACCTATCGCCTCGTCTTTACCTACTCCCTCAGCGGTGGTGAGAGCGCGGTCCTGCCACTCTACACCTCAGTGCTGGGCGGTGTGGTCTACTCGGCGTCTTTTAGTATCCTCTAAATTGGGGGTCCGCGTGGTCCGCGGTGGCTCTCTGGCCCGATGCTTGCGTACCGGGTTGAGGAAGTCGCGGACCGCGTCTCGCTCGTTGCCCTTGAACGTTGCCCTTGAATAGGAACTTTTCCGCCGCGTTCCGCGTCTACTCCGTGAAAGGAGGACGATCGTCTATGCGGCACCTGCAAAAGCCCTCTACCTTCGGCCTGTTGATTTTGGCGGCCAGTCTCGGTCTGGCCGCCTGTGGGGTCACGACCAGCACCAGCACCGGCACCAACACGTCGCCCAACACCACGGTGAACGGGAGCTGTGGCACCGTTCCACCCGCTCAGGCATCCTCAGTCACCACAGCGGTCATCACGCCCGTGCGCACCATCGTGATCCAGCCAGGAGGCGGAGTTGCTGGCGGCACACAGCCAGCCACGACAGCGGGCGCGACATCGGGAGCAGCCTCCCTCACCCCAATCCCCAATACCACCGTGACGCCAGGGCAGCTCACCACGACGAGCGACCGGTCGCGCTATAGCCTCTGCGATACCATCCAGGTGGTGATCGCCAATGGCCTCCAGGCGAGTGTCACCGCCGCTGACCACCAGACGAGCTGCTCGCTAGTGACGCTGCAGCGGCTGGTGAACGGGACCTGGGCACCCCAGGGGCGTTGTCCGCTCGAGACGCCGACGCGCCTCTACGAGATTGCGCCGGGAACGGCCATCGCGCAGCAGCTCACACCAGGCTCCGGCAGCTTCAGCAGAACCGGCGCGAGCGGTTGGGCGGCGGGGACCTACCGCATCGCATTCACCTATTTCACTGGGAGCGCTAGCAGTAGGGCGTCGCGGCAGAACCCACCGATCTACTCGGCAACCTTCACGATCGGCTAGGTGCGCCTCGCCTGGGTGCGCCTCGCCTAGGTGCGCCTCGCCTGGCGCGCTCAACTGGGGTCGCCCGACGCCATCTGGTGGCGCGCAACCTGCTACGTCTCCGTGCCCTTGGGGGATCCTCGCGCATCCTCGCGCACCCCCGGCGTCGCCTATTGCCCGCGCTCTCGCTCTTCGGGCGCGGAAAAGGACAAGGAGCACCCATGAACAGGCCACTCTCCACGAAGGAACATGGCATCCTCGATTACGCCACCGTCGGGACGCTCACCGTGCTTCCACGCCTCTTTGGCTGGGAGGACCGTGCCACCCGCCTGTTGACCGGTGCGGCAGCGGGCATGTTGGGCTACAGCCTGCTGACGCGCTACGAGATGGGCGTGGTCAAGCTGTTGCCGATGAAAGCGCATCTGGCTCTCGATGGCGCCAGTGGCGCGCTGCTGTGCGCCTCGCCCCTGCTGCTGCGCAAGAAGCGGCTGGGTATCGTGGCCACCTTGATTGCCCTGGGCGTCAGCGAGATCGCGGCGGCCCTGCTGACGAAGACCAGACCGCCGATGATGGTCCAGATGCAGCCGGTGCTGCCCGAAGCCGTGCCCGACCAGGTGAGCGAGGCGATCCAGCACCGGCTGGCCACGCTGCGTGGGCGCTAACGCCCTCACGCGCATGGCGGGGGTGGAGGGCACGAAGCGCGGAGGACAGCGAGGCATGGCGCGGAGCGTTCCCTGAAGGGAGGAACGCCCACGCGCCGCGAAGATGGCACGCGCCCCCACCGGCGCGGCTGGTCAGTCGCTCGTTGTCTTCCGCCTCCGCCACCGCATACGGTCGCGGGCGCCCACGTTTCAGGTGCGCGTTATTCCAGCGGGCGCGTGGGAATGGCGCTCTGCCCTGACCCCAGGGGATGCGAGACCTGGGCGCGGCGGCGCGGCCCCAGGCGCACCTGGCGCAACAGCGAGCGACGCAGGCGGGCGATGCGCGCGCGATAGGCATCCTCAGGCTGGCGCGGCGTCGGCTTGGGGGGATCCCCCTGGGCCACGTGCCACTTGCGGAAGGCCAGGCCCGTCGCGGTCTGGTAGAGCGCGCGGGCTGTGAGGTAGGCCCGCGGGCCATAGGTCAGCGCGTAGTGGTGTTCAGCTTCCGCGCGCAGCGAGGCATTCTGTAGCAGGGCGTACTCATCTGGGGTGAGGACGCCCGCGATGACCTCACCAGCCAGATACTCGCGCACCACCGCCGCCTCGCGTTCCAGCGCCGCCAGCACCAGCCGTAACAGCACGAGTTCCGCGGCAAAGAGGGGCACATACTCCGCCAGCAGCGCGCCGAGCGCCAGCATCGCCGCCGCTGCCACCGAGACACCGTTCGCCGCCAGGGCATCCGCGCCGAAGGCCACCACATTGAAGAAGGTATGCAGCAGCACCGCCGCGCCCAGGCCCAGCACGGGCGGCAGCCAGAGGCGATGCCCTCGTCGGCCCGCCTCACGCGCGTAGCCCAGGCCGATGCCAAAGCAAGCGGTGAAGGTGGAGTGACTGAGCCATCCGAGCACGACACGCCCGAAGATCAGGAAGCCGAGATCACCGCGGAGGCTAACCGCGAAATAGACATAGTTCTCGACCATCGCGAAGCCCGCGCCGATGAGCGCGCCATAGATCGCGCCATCGGTCACGTTGTCGAACTCGTCGCGCAGCACCCAGAGCAGCAGCAGCAGCCCCGCACCCTTCACCACCTCCTCGGTGAGGCCCGCGTTGAGCGCCAGCGCCACAGCCCGCGTCAGCGCGCCGCCCAGGCCTGGCGCGCGCAATCCCGCCGGCGCCACGGTGGCCAGGCCGCGCTCGATGAAGAGCACCGGTGGAATGGCGATCACCGCGCCCCAGAGGAAGGCGCCGAGCAGCAGCGGGGGCGGCTCACGCTCATAGCGATCCAGAAAGCCGACCGCCACGGCCACGCCGAGCGCGGGCGCCAGCGGAATCGCCAGCGAGGCCAGCACGTGCCCCAGGCCTGACGCGGTGGCGGCGTTGCGCCCAACCAGCGCGAGGGTGCCCAGGGTGATGATGGCGCTCGCGAGGAAGATGAGCGCCGCCACCGCCGCCAGCGCCCAGCCCATCCACGCGCTCACCCGGCCCTTGAACGCGAATTGCAGGGTCACGCCAGGGCTGAGGATGCCCGTGGCGCTCGCTCCCGCGAGGGTGATGCCTGTGGCGGGCTGCCGCGCGGATCCGTCGTCGGCGCCGCGGGCGAGCAGCGGGGCCAGCAGTTGGAGGGACGTATGGCCCAGGGTGAGCCGCGCGCCAGGCGAGACAGGCGCGCCCACACCGTGGGCGATCTCGCGACCATCGACCCAGAGGGGGTTGCGCGTGGAGACATTCTCGATCCACCAGCCATCGCGCTGGAGCAGCAGCCGCGCATGCTCGCGCGAGACAGCGGGATCGAGCAGCACCACATCGTTCTGTGGGCCGCGCCCAATGCTGGTCGCCTCCAGCGCGAGAGGGGCGATGCGCTCGCCGCCATACAGGCCCGCGCCCGCGGCCCGCGACTCGCCGGACGCGACGACGGGCGCGGCGTCGAGCAGCCGCAGCACCCCCAGGCTCGGCGTCAGGGCGAGTGTGAGCGCCATCGGCTGGCTGGCGATGGGGCCAGGGCGGCGCGCGGTGATGGTGCGGCGCGGTCGGGCGAAGCTCGGCACAGGCTCCCTCGTATCGTCAGGGACGAGCGGTCTCGCCCGACTATACCAGACCGTGCGCCCGTTGCCCAGGAGGAAGCGGCCACGGGGGTACCGGCTTGAACCGCCATAACAGGAAGGACACGGCGGCAATCAAGCGTAACGATAGGGAGAGAGGGAGGCCCAGCCTCGAGTATCAGTCAGATGGCGCAAGTGGTGCTGGAAGCAGGAAATCGGTAACGTAGACGGCACACGGACCATCTTCCGCTACATCCTCATTGCGAGAGTGGTTGAGCAAGTTTGCCAGCAGGCCTTGACAATGCGCGATATGTGATGTATGGTTGACCACATA
>JADMIN010001017.1 GCA_015478575.1 Ktedonobacterales bacterium
CTGACGCATACCCACCAGTTGACAAGAAGAAGGAAGCCTCCGAAGATAGGGAGCCAGTACCACCTGTGTTCACTCATCTGCTGGAGGCTTCGCCATGCCATGGTATCCCCGCGTGCAGCACGCCATCAACACTCTGCTCCTGCCGATCCTGTTGCCCACTCAAGCGACCAATCTCGCCTTGTTGGTCAGCGCGCTCTTGGCCAAGCGCACGCTTTGCCTCTCCGAACTGGCGCGTGCCTACCCGCGCCCGGCGCCTGAGCAGCGGCGGGTGCCGTGTCCCAAGCATGACCTGTTGCACCGGCTCAAGCGGCTCTGGCGCTTCCTGGGCAATGCGCGCGTCGATGCGCTGGCCGTCCAAGTCGCCCTCATCCCCACCACCATCGCCGCGCTCGGTCGGCCCCGCGTCCTGGGCTTGGCCATCGACTGGACGTACTTCGACAGCACGCTGCCCACGGGCGCGCGCATCCGCTATCAGGTGCTGCGCATCGCCGTGCCCCGTCGGGGCCGTGCCCTGCCGCTGCTGCATTTGGCCTATGACCGCGACGACCTGCCCACTGGGCAGAGCCAGAACCAACTTGAGGAAGCGGCGCTGCTGGCCGTCGTGCGCGCCCTGCCGCTGGGAGTGCGTCCCATCGTGCTGGCCGATCGCGGCTTCGCGCGCGCCACGTTCCTGGAGTGGCTGCAAGAGCACCGCCTCGACTACGTGGTCCGCATCGACAAAGGCACGTGCATGACGGAGGCCGACGGGCGACGCTGGAAGCTGGGTGAGGAAGCCCGGCAGCGGGGTGACCTGGCGTTCCACCCGCTGGTGCGCTACGGCCTCTATCATGGCCGTCCGCGTGACGTGTGGACCCATCTCGCCCTCACTTGGCGCCTGCCGCGCCATCAGCAGCGCGACCCGCGCCACACTGCGCCCGAGCAGCCGTGGTATCTGGCCACCAATCTGCCGAGTGCCGCGCAAGCCGTCGCCTGGTATCGCCAGCGGTTCTGGATTGAGGAGAGCTTCAAGGACAGCAAATCACGCTTTGGGCTGAAATACGCCCAGATCGGCACGGCCGCCCGTCTCACCCGCCTGCTCATG
>JADMIN010000253.1 GCA_015478575.1 Ktedonobacterales bacterium
AACGTAGCCACACGCGTTGCCGCCCGACCGCGCAAAGGAGCGAGCGGATGAAGATTGGAAGCATGTGCCTGAATTGGAAGGTCGT
This sequence comes from Ktedonobacterales bacterium, assembly GCA_015478575.1. Taxonomy (GTDB): domain Bacteria; phylum Chloroflexota; class Ktedonobacteria; order Ktedonobacterales; family JADMIN01; genus JADMIN01. The sequence continues at coordinate 86 of JADMIN010000253.1, forward strand.
CGCCGCGTTGGCCGCTGTCGGGGTCGGCATCTGGCTGGTGGCGCCGGGTGTGTTTGGGGTGGCACTACCGCTGCTCTTCCTCGCGATCTGCCCGCTCTCGATGCTGCTCATGATGCGCGGTATGGGCAGCATGGGCAACATGGGCAACATGGGCGGCACGAGCACTATGGGCGGCACAGAGGCTCCGGCCAGCCTCCCGCTCGTCTCCTCGCGCGAGGAGCGGCTCGCTGACCTGCGCGGCCAACTGGCGCGCATCCAAGCGGAGCAAGATGTCCTCGCCCGCGAGATCGCCACGCTGGGGCGGGCGGAAGCGCCGTTCACCCAGAAGCCCGCGGCGCGTGTCCAAGCGGCGGGCGAGCCGGTCCCAGGTGGCGTATCGGGCGCGTAAGCGCCCACGCACAAGCACAGGAGAACGCACAATGCCCTACTATTTATTTCTGCTGGCGTGCCCGATTGGCATGGGCCTCATGATGTGGTTTATGATGCGCGGAATGAAAGGTGGCGCGAACCGCCCAACGGTGGATGCGCGGCCCACCGAAGCGAGGCGGCCCCAGGCAGTGCCGCTGCCATCTAGCGCATCCGACGCACCCAGCGCGGCGCCAGTCGCCGCCGCGGCCCTCACTCATGACGAGCGCCTGTCGGAGTTGCGGGCGCGCCTCGAGACCCTGCGTGAACAACAGGCCACCGCCGCGAGCGCGATAGCCGCGCTGGATGCCGCGCCTGCCGACGCACCCCGGCCATAAGGCTCTCGGCTGCCGTGCCATGCCGCGTGATGCTATATCGTGCTCGCTAGCTATTTCGTCCGTCGGCGGGCACCCGCCGACGGATCCATCTCTGGGGCAAAGGCGCGCGGAGTCCCAGGCATACGCCCATGCGTAGCCCCATCAGACGCCCACTGCCCCCCTCTAGCCATCATCACATATAATGGTCCTAACGCTAATGGGCCTAACGCGCCGCCGTGAGCGTTCCTTCCTGGCCGCTCCGCTGGAGGTGGCGTAGGATAGCCAGCGTTATTCGCCAGCCCATTTTCAGCCACTACCCAGACAAGTGAGGATGACATGCCGCAGACGCGAGGGACCACGACGCGAGGGACCACGACGCGAGGAACCACGACGCGAGGAACCACGACGCAAAAGACCCAACGGAGAGAGTCGCAGCGAGAGACGCGCCATGAGCAACTGCTGCGGCGCCAGGCGGAGCGTCGGCGCCAGGTCGCGCTCGAACGCCGCAATCAGCGCATCAAGAAGATCGGCCTGTGGGGCGGCGGCTTCCTAGGCGTGGTGTTGGTCATCTTCCTCATCGCGCGAGCGATCACGAGTGGTGGCGGCAGCACCACTGTTGGCAACATTTCTGGTGTGGCAACGTACAAGGTGGTAGCGGGGCATAAGAACGGGAGCATCACGTACGCGCAGGTGCCGCCGGTGGGGGGCGACCATAATCCCTCCGTGCTCAACTGCGGCATCTACAACGCGCAAGTGCCCAACGAGAACGCGGTCCACGCGCTGGAGCATGGTGCGGTCTGGATCACCTACCAGCCCAATCTCGCCAGCGCGTCGGTCAACCAACTCGTCAACCTCGTCAAGGGGCAAGATCACGGGCTGCTCTCGCCCTATCCCGGTCTGCCGGCGCCGGTGGTCGCCTCGGCGTGGGGGGTCCAGCTCAAGGTACAGAGTGCCACGGACGCGCGCCTGAAGCAGTTCTTGACCAAGTATGAGCAGGGACCGCAGACACCAGAACTGGGCGCGGGGTGCAGCGGCGGCGTGGGCGCCCCTACCGCCTAGGCGGCGCGCCGCCTCAACCTCGCATCGGGGCGAGGGAGAGCGGCGATACTAGAGGAGAGTGACGCATGGAGCCTATGCGCGCGCGGATGCGCTCCTGGCGACCTCTCAGTTGGAGAGGCCTCATCACCGGGGCGCTCACCCTCCTGCTGGTCGTGGTCTCGCTCGTCACACTGGTGGGGCGGCTCCAAGCGGCGAATCGCGCGCTCGGCCGCATCTCCAGCGCGCCCTTTGGTAGCGTCGTCGGTCGGCCCGCGCCCGACTTCACGCTGAATACCTGGGCTTGGTGGGATGGCGCCTCTCGCCAGGCAGATCAAACGAGGCGTCTAGCCGCGCTCAAGGGCCATCCCATCGTGCTCAATTTCTGGGCATCCTGGTGTGACGCTTGCAAGCAGGAGGCGCCGACGCTCCAAGCGGCCTGGCAGCGGTACCAGCCGCGCGGCGTGGTCTTCCTGGGAGTGGCGACCGAGGATGTCGAGTCAGAGAGTCTGGCCTTCCTGCGCACCTATAAGATCACCTACTTCAACGGGGCCGATGTCACCGGTACCCTGACGGTGACGTATGCGGCGGCTAGTATTCCCTTGACGGTCTTCATTGATCGCCAGGGCAAGGTGACGGGCACGCACGCCGGTGTGATTGATGCGGCCACGCTCGACCGCGCGATCCAACCACTGCTATGATTGATGCGGTAGACTAAATGAGTACATGAGGCAGAGAGAACGCATGCAGACGCGGGCCAGGGAGGATGCGATGAGCGGCACACAAGGGGTGAGTGGAGTGGGACAGGCGCAGCTCGCTGGCGGCGCGGCGCGGCGGGGGGTGGGCGCCTGGGGGAAGCGCGCGGCTGACCTCTTCGAGCGACGCTGGCTGTTGATCCTCAACGTTGTGCTCGGAAGCTTCATTGCCCTGGCCGCGCTGGTCCCGATCCTCTTCGCGCTGGGCTGGGCGGGTGTGGCAAGCCCCATCTTCCTGGCCTACCACTATGTCTGCGCCCAGATTCCCGCGCACAGCTACTTCCTGCTCGGCTATCAGATGGCCCTCTGCGCGCGCAATCTGGCGATCTATTCCTCGCTCTTCGTTGGGTCGTTGGCCTTCCGCCGAGTGCGGGACTGGCTGCCGCCGCTCGATTGGCGGCTGTGGGTCGTCACGATGGTGCCGATGGCGCTGGATGGCGGGACGCAACTCTTTGGCTGGCGCGAGAGCAACTGGGAGTTGCGCACCCTCACCGGCGCGATCTTCGGCCTGGGGGTCTGCTGGTTCCTGCTGCCGATGGTCCAGGACGCGGTGAATAGCGCCCGCCAGTCGTTTCAGCCGTCTCAGTCGGCGGCCACTCTTCAGGTAGGGTAGTCCCCTTGAGAAGGGCTGAGCGGTGGGCAGCACTTCAGGGCGAGGACGGCATTGATGAGCGATACCTACTCCGCCCAACGCGCCCAGCGCTATGATCGCGTCTGGCGCACGTACACCGCGCGCACCCATGAGATGGTGCTCGCGCTGCTGGACTTCCCCGCGCTTGAGGACACGCGAGCGCGGCGGGGAGAGCCGGTGCGCCTGCTGGATATCGGCTGTGGGACGGGTCTGCTGTTGGCGAAGTTGCTCGACCGGCTGCCCCAGGCGGCGGCCACGGGTGTGGAGGCGAGCGACGCGATGCTGGCGCGGGCGCGGGTGACGCTGGCGGCGCACCCAGCGGTGCGCCTGGAGCGAGCCGCGCTCGGCCCCGGTGAGACGGCGGGGCTGCCTTTCGCCCCCGCGACCTTCGATCTGGTGACGTGTACCAGTGTGCTGCACTACCTCGCGGAACCGGTGGCCGCGCTGGCGGGCGTGCGGCGTCTGCTCGCCCCTGGTGGGCAGCTCGTGCTGCTCGACTACGCCCGACCCGGCCCTCGTCAGTTGCGTCTCGCGCTCGATCCGCTGCTACGGTGGGGGGATCCCGGCTACCGTCGCGCCTACACCCTGACGGAGGCGCGCGCGCTCTGCGCCCAGGCGGGGCTGCGCGTCGCGGCGGAGCGCACGCTCGCCTTCGCCCGGCTGTTCCACGTCTGGGCCGTGCGCGCCCTCGCCTGAGCGGTGCTTGGTGCTCGCTGGAGCTTCGGCCAGCCAGGATGAGCCGCACCACGCATGGCGCGTTGCCACGCCGACCACAACGGGCGAGCGCTACAGGCGAGCGCCGCGATAGGCCGCGTCCAGCACATCCACTACGTGCGCCACGGCGATAGACGAGCCAACGCGCTGGAGTTGCGCGCGCAGATGCAGCGCGCAGCCAGGGTTGGCCGTGACCACCACCCGCGCGCCCGCCGTGGTGAGCGCGCGCACCTTGCGCGTGCCCAGTCGGCCCGCCATCGCTGGGCGCGTGAGGTTATAGACGCCCGCGCTGCCACAGCAGAGCGCCGGCTCCTCCATCTCCACCAGCTCGAGACCCGGAATGGCCCGCAGCAACGCGCGCGGCTGGGCGCTGATGCGTTGGGCATGGACGAGGTGGCATGCCTCCTGGTAGGTGGCGCGTAGGGGCAGCGGGGCAAAGCGGGTATTGAGCGCGTCCGCGTCGTGGAGCGCGCCCAGAAGCTCGGTGACATCGCGTACCCGTGCCGCGAACGCTTCCGCCCGCTCGCGCCAGGCTGGCTCCTCGGCGAAGAGGCGCCCATATTCCTTCAGCGCCGCGCCGCAGCCCGCGGCATTCACCACGATGGTATCGGCGCCGCTCGCCTCAAACGCGAGGATGTTGCGGCAGGCGAGCATGCGCCCACGATCCAGGTCGCCGGAGTGGACCGTCAGCGCGCCACAGCACTGCTGGGCTGGGGGCAGCGCGACCTCGTAGCCATTGAGGGTGAGGACGCGGATGGTGGCACGGTCGGTGGCAGCGAAGACGGTGCTCATGGCGCAACCGGCGAAGAGCGCGACGCGCCCGCGATGGGGGATGCGCTCTGGCGGTGGGTAGACCTGCCCCGCTGGCACGACGAACGCGGCGGGCAGCTCAGGCAGCAGCGCCTCCGCCGCGCGCAAGCGCACGAGATCGAGCAGCCCGCTCCGCCGGGCCAGCCACCGCGGCCCCGACCGTTGGTACAGGCGCAGCAGCGCGCCCGCCCGCCGGAAGCGCCCCAGATCGCCCAGCAGGCCATCGAAGGCGATGAAGCGTAGCAGCCGTTGAGCGAGCGGACGAGGCACAGCCCGCTCGATCTGCGTCCGCGCCGACTCCACCAGTTGGCCATACGC
>JADMIN010001018.1 GCA_015478575.1 Ktedonobacterales bacterium
TCTATAACCTCAGCGACGACGGCTACCTGGAGGTGCCGGTCGAGGACCTGGCGGGCCAGCTCGAGACCGCCCCGGAAAGCGTCGAGGCGGTGCTCAAGCGCGTGCAGCGCTTCGATCCACCGGGGGTGGCGGCGCGCAACCTGCGCGAGTGCCTCTACCAGCAGCTCAGGAACATCGGGATGGAGGAGTCGCTGGCGGCGCGTATCGTGCTGAACCATCTCGACCTGCTCGAAAAGCATCGCTACGCCGAGATCGCGCGCTCGCTCGGGGTGACGGTCGAGACGGTGGGGCAGGCAGCCAAGGTAATTTCGCTGCTCGAGCCCAAGCCGGGGCGCGACTATGGCGGCCAGGAGCCGGCCTACGTCGTGCCCGACGTCTTCATCCACAAGATGGGCGAGGACTACGTGGTGCTGCTCAACGAGGGCGCGGTGCCGCGGCTGAGGCTGGCGGGCTATTACCAGCGCGTGCTGAGCGACAGCGCGGTCGCCGAGGACACCAAGGAATACTTGCAGGAGCGGCTTCGCTCGGCGCGATGGCTGGTCAAGTCGATCTACCAGCGCCAGCAGACGATCTTCAAGGTCGCAAGCTCGATCGTGAAGTTCCAGCGCGCGTTTTTCGACCACGGCATCTCGCACCTGCGGCCGCTGGTGCTCAAGGACGTGGCCGAGGACATCGGGATGCACGAGTCGACCATCAGCCGCGCCACCGCTAACAAGTACGCCCACACCCAGCAGGGCATCTTCGAGATGAAGTTTTTTTTCACCTCGGGCGTCAAAGCGGCCAGTGGCGAAGACGTCAGTGCCGAGACGGTCAAGGAGAAAATCCGCGCGATGGTGGCGCTCGAGCGGCATCACGATCCGCTGTCCGACCAGGCCATCGCCGAAATTCTGCGCCAGGACCAGATCAATATCGCGCGCCGCACGGTGGCCAAGTACCGCCAGGCGCTCGGCATCCTGCCTTCGGCGCGCCGCAAGATGGTCAGCTGACCTCCGGTCGAGCAACACAAAGGGGGTGGCGAGGATGGCGATGAAAGAGCCGACAGGTAAGCGCAACCGGGTGACCGAACGCAAGGTGCAGCGC
>JADMIN010000254.1 GCA_015478575.1 Ktedonobacterales bacterium
TACGGCGTGTCGTGATATGCTACGTCATGTTGTGCTACCATGTCATGTTGTGCTACCATACGCGCGGGCGCCACACGGCCCGTCCCGCATGGAAAGTGTGATGGAACTGTAGTGGAGTGGCCTCGCGAAGGGAGAGGTAGCATGGCCCGGAAGATCGAGGTGCTCTATTTCGGAGATTGCCCGCACTACCAACGCGCCATCGAGGTCGTGCGCGATCTCTTGCGAGCGGAAGGCATCACCGCGTCTCTCGACGTGATCGCCGTAGAGACACCAGAAGAGGCGGAGCGCCAGCGGTTCTCTGGCTCACCCACGATCCGCGTTGATGGGGTGGACATTGCTCCCATGCCCGAGGGCACGCTCCCAGCACTGGCTTGCCGCGTCTACCAGACGGCCGGGGGGAGCCTGACACCGGTGCCGCCAGTCGAGATGCTTCTCAGGGCATTGCGCACCGCCCCAGCGGGGTAGCGCCACTCGCCGCTCGCGTGCGCGTTCCGCTTGGTGGCCTCATTTGCTCATGCGCGGCGCTGGCCAGTTGCCCCCACGCCGCTGGTATAATACGCCTTGGCCGGCCCGGCGGATGTGCGCGCATGGGGGTGCGCCCCGCTCGGCTGAGGCATGGGTGGGAGCGATTGCCGTGGATGAGTGCGCGTCCCTGACATTCATGGAGCGGCTGCGCCGCCGCTGGGAGCGGGCACATACGCTGCTCTGCGTCGGGCTGGATGGCGAGCTGGAGCGCATGCCCGCCGTGGTGCGCGCGGGAGCGGGGGCGGGCGAGGACGCGGCGGAGGCGGCGCTCGTCGCCTTCCACCAGGGCATTGTGGAGGCGACCGCTGATCTTGTCTGCGCCTTCAAGCCCAACAGCGCCTTCTTCGAGGCGCACGGGCCAGCCGGCATGCGCGCGCTCCAGCGTATCATCGCGTTCATCCATGACCGCTACTCCGAGGTGCCCGTGCTCCTCGACGCCAAGCGCGGCGACGTTGGCAGCACGAGCCAGGCCTACGCGCGCGCGGCCTTTGAGGTCTATGACGCTGATGCCATCACCCTCCAGCCGTACCTCGGCGCTGAGGCGCTGCGCCCCTTTCTGGAGCGCGCCGACCGTGGCCTCTTCATCCTCTGCCGCACCTCTAACCCTCGCGCGGGCGAGTTCCAGGATCTGCGGGTCAGCCGCGATCTGGGGCAGACATCTCCGCACGCTGGCGCCAGCCTAGACTCCACCGCGTCTTCCTTGCGGCCCGTGCCATCTGACCAGTCGGAGCCTCCTCCGCCGCTCTATCTGTATCTGGCGCGGCGTGTGGCTGAGACGTGGAACGGGCAGGGCAACTGTGGGCTGGTCGTGGGCGCGACGTACCCACGGGAGTTGGCGGCGGTGCGGGCGGCGGTGGGCGATCTGCCGATCCTCGTGCCGGGCATCGGCGCGCAGGGCGGCGCTATCGCGGCCTCCGTGCGCGCGGGGCGCGATAGCCGTGGCCACGGCCTGCTCCTCAGCGCCAGCCGTGGCGTCCTCTACGCCTCCACCGGCCCCGACTACGCCGAGGCTGCCCGCCGCGAGGCCACCCGCCTGCGCGACGAGATCGAGCGCGCGCGCGGCGCATAATCCTCCGTTGGGGGGTATTGGAGGGTGGTGTAGTACGCCGCGCCCTGAATCGGCGCGGGTACGCCTGCTGGGGGCGGCTGGCGAGACGCCGACGGTGCCATCACACCTGGCATAACGAGAAGCGCATGCGATAAGAAGCGCATCCTAGAAAAGGCACGTTCCCGATGGCACACGAGACGATGACCCCGCTCCAGCGGGCCTTCGCCGATGAGCTGCTGGCGAGCGGCGCGGTGAAATTCGGCGCGTTCCGGCTGAAGCTGCACGAGCGGCAACCCGATGCTCCGCTGGCGCCGATCTATGTCAATCTGCGCGCGCTGCAATCCTTCCCCGATGCGATGGATGCCACGGTGGCCGCGCTGCGCGAGCTGATCGCGGCGCGGGGGGTGGTCTGCACCCGCTATGCGGGCATCCCGCTGGCGGCGACGCCGCTCGTGGCCGTGCTCTCACACCTCACGCGCATCCCCATGATCACCCCACGCGAGCCAAAGACCCATGGCTTGGCGGGCACGATTGATGGCGCGTATACGCCTGGCGAGACTGTGCTGGTGATTGATGACCTCGTCACCCATGCCGAGAGCAAGATCGAGGCGATCCGCGTCCTAGAGGCCGTGGGGCTGGTGGTGCGCGATGTGGCGGTGTTGGTGGACCGCGAGCAGGGGGGCGCCGCTTCCCTCGCCGCGGCGGGCTACACGCTGCGCGCCGCCGTCACGCTGCGCCAATTGCTCGACTACTGGCGCGACTCCAGCGGCATTGCCGCCGCGACCTATGAGACGGTGCGCGCCTACCTGGACCGAGAGGCCTAACGACACCGCTCGTCCACCCATCTCGATGCGTCGTGGGACCTTCCGCCCACATGCGCCGCCCTCCGATATGCCCTCCCCTACCGCTTGCCCTCGGTGGTCGCACCGGTGAGGGAGGTAGGGCGGGGGCACATCCCCAGTCTCTGGCCACTCTCTACTCCACCTCCACCGCGCCTCCACCAGAACTGCTGGTCCTATCGTGCGACGGCTGGCATAGGTGCCTCGTCCAGCACAGAAGCCACATCGCTGTGGGGGCAGCATTCGCGGATAGCAGGTGCCATCATAGGGAAATGCGCAAAAATCCGGCACGGAAGCCGCTACTCTAGCCGCGAGTTAGCCAGTTAGTACCATGCGGCACAGCGAAAGCTGGCGCCGGTCGGCTGACCCTGGTATGCTCGGTGTAGCGTTATGGCTGAGGCGCAAATGTTCTAACTCGCCGCGGGATGCGGCGAGGGGGCGCGAGCGCCTTGGCGGGCGGAGACGGGGAGGGGGCGAACGGCCTCCTCCGCCGCGCCGACCGCGTGACGCGGAGCATGATGGGATGCTGATGTGGTGCGTATGCGTCGGCACTGGAGCTGGCGCGGTGTAGCCGGGGCGGAGCGGAGCGCAGGACGCGCGAGGCGCGACCACCGGCGCTGGGAGGAGCGCGGAAGTCCCGCGCACATCCTGTCCAAGGGAGGTTCGTGTTTGGTCGGACGTTCAGTGAATTGGAAGGTGAGCGGGCGGTTCTTATCGCTCGCTATGTTGGGAGGCATTACGCTGAGTTCGGGTGCGGGGGGTGCTGGTCCGCTGGCGAGCGCGCAGTCCCTGCCCGGAAGTTCCTGGCTGACCCTCGCGCATCCGCAACTCTGCCCTCCTGGGAGCGCCTTCGCCGCTCCCGCCCTTACTCCGCTGGCACGCCAGCCAGGGAGTCTGGCGCGGAACTCGAAGGCCTCATGTAGCAGTCAGTGGGATGCGTCACGGATGACCTCCTTGCTCTCCGCGTCACTCGGCACGGCGGGCACGGACGTGATCGGCCCGGTAATCGGCGTGGTGCCCTTGGCCTCGGTGCGGAAGCAGCCGGCCACTCCACTGACGCCCCCAAAGGCGACCGCCCACGCGGCCACGACGACCGCCCGCGTGTGGACCGCCCAGACCACCGCGGTCCAGCCGCGTACTTCTGTGCCACGCGCGGCGATTCCCGCCGGCGGTCCGGGCATCTGGACGCCGGTGCCTGGCCGCTCCTCCTATGGGCTGGGTGATTTCGCGGGCGACCCCTATTCTGGTGCCTATGGCACCTGCACGTGGTATATCTGGTATCGCCACCGCAACGAGCCGCTGATGCAGCTCGGCAACGCTTGGCAGTGGGCGGCTAACGCGCGCGCGCGCGGCCTGTCCGTGGGCACGCGGCCAGTGGTAGGGGCGACGGCGACCTTCCAGCCAGGAGTCGAGGGTGCGGGCGGTAGGGGCCATGTGGCTCGTGTCGAGGCCGTGCTCAGCAATGGCTGGTTCATCGTCTCGGAGATGAACTTCTCCTGGAACGGCGGCGGCTTCGGGCGGGTAGATTACCGCTACGCCTATGTCGGGCCGGGCGTCGCGTTTATCTACTAGCGCCCATACGAGCGCGCGGGCGACCGCACACACCCGCGCGCGAACGGTTGGCATCCCGTCTCATCTCGCACGCAACGCCGGAGGCAGGCTTCTGAAGCCAGCTCCCGGCGTTGTGCTGTCCCCTGCGCTATCTCTCTGGCGTGCGACACGGTACCACGGCATCCCGTCCCAGGCATCTCACGCATTGCGCCCCCGCGCCAGCGTGACCAGATCGCCAGTATGCTATCAGGCTAGATATGTGGCGCGTCGAGGCCGTGCATGCCCAGCGAGTAGGCCACCTCGCCGCCATGGTGCAGGTCATGCTCGATGAGATGCCAGACGACCCACCCGCGCGTGAACGTATAGGATTGTCCCCGCCGCTCGGCGTGAACCGTCTCGGCCAGGTCGGCGGGCGTCCAGCGTGCCAGCGCCTGGCGCATCGCGGCCCAGGTCGCGGCTAGCCCGCGCACCAGTTCGTTTGCTGTGCGCACCGGCGGTTTGGGCTGCTCCGCTTCCCATTGCTTGAGGGTGGCGAAGTCATCCCCCACCACGCCCAGCGCATCGTGAAACCAGCCTGCCCGCACGGCGACGATATGCGTGGCCAGTTCGCCGATGGAGCGCAGACGCGGCGCCGCGCGCAGGGTGAGCTGCTCAGCGGAAAGGGGGGCAAGCGCGGCGCTCAACTGGTCCTGATAGGTTTGCCAGCCGTGGTAGAAGATGGGCAGGGCGTTGGCGCTTTCGCTCATGTGTTCGCTCAAGGTTTGTGCTCCTTGCTTGTCAGATGGCGCGACGCCACGCCAGGCGCATGTGCGACCGTGAGGAGAGTATAGCGCGTGGCGCTAGGCGCTCCGGTCGAGCGGGGTGGATGGACGAGCGGCGCTGCGGTGTGTGGGCGCGGCGTCCCTCCAGCGGTGTCCAGAGTTGTCCACAGGTGGGGGCACTTATCCACAGAGACGGTGGATAACTCGCCAACATGGGCGGGAAGCGGGTTGGGGAGCGTGGGCGGGGAGGGGCGGGGAGTTGGTCAGCGTGGCTGGCGGAAGGCCTGGATGGTGGATAACCGCCCGAAAAATGTGGACAACCGCCCCCGAATGTGTATAACTC
>JADMIN010001019.1 GCA_015478575.1 Ktedonobacterales bacterium
GCATGGCACGTTCCTTGGCAACCTCTGGCTCGATTTCCACGCGACGCTCGCGGAGCGCTTTCACCTGCTCGCGCCCGATCTTCCTGGCTTCGGCCTCACGCCGCGCCCAGACTGGATGCGCGATATCAGTGACTACACCCTCTATCTCCGCGACCTACTGGACACGCTGGCGCTTGAGCGACCCACGCTCGTGGGGCACTCGCTCGGTGGCTGGCTGGCCGCTGAGATGGCCGTCTGGTATCCCGACCGCGTGGGTCGGCTTGTGCTCGCCAATGCCGCTGGCATCCGCGTGAAGGGCACGCCCATCGCCGATATCTTCGCCATGAATCCTCAGGAACTGTTGCTGGCGACCTTCGATGACTTCTCGGCGGCGGCACCGCTGCTGCCAGCGGAGGTCAACCTGGAATACATCGCGTCGCAGTATCGCCAACGCACGACACTGGCCTCACTGGCCTGGAATCCAACGTACGATCCCAAGCTAGAGCGCCGACTGGCCTGGGTGCGCTGCCCCACGCTCGTCCTCTGGGGCGAGCACGACCGTCTCATCCCACCGATCTATGGCGAGACGCTCCGCCAGCGTATCCCCGGCGCGCAGCTCGTCATGCTTGAAGGCACCGGGCACATGCCGATGTTCGAGAAGCACGCCGAGTGGTCGCGTGCGGTGGTGGCGTTCGCGGCGGGCGATCGTGTGCCCGCCGTGTCCGAAGCGCCGTAGGCCGCGCGTTTCGCTGGCACGTCTCCGCATGGACGGACGACGCTGGGAGAGCGGCGGAGTGGCGCGATCTCACGCCACCATGCATGGGGGAGCACGCCACGCCACGCCAAGGTCACAGAAACCAAGGTCACAGAAGCCGAGTAGGCAACCAAAGGAGCGCACGAGACATGGGCAAGCTGCAATTCCACTACTTTCATCTGATGCCCTGGCCACACCTGCCAGCCGACTTCGAGACCACCTATGACTCGGCGTGGGTGACGCTGCCCAACGCGATCTATGATCCACAGGTGGGGCATGCCCTCTACAACCGCTACCTGGATGAGATCGAGCGCGCCGACACGCTCGGCTGGGATAGCGTGATCG
>JADMIN010001020.1 GCA_015478575.1 Ktedonobacterales bacterium
GCATGACGGTTCCCGCCGCCTGCATCGCCTCGATGGTGGCGCGCTGGCTCTGCTCGCTGACGGGCGCGAAGGGTGGCTCGCTGATGACGGCCAGCGCCAGGTGTTCCGCCAGGGCGTGATCGCTATCCCCGACATTCAGCGCGCCCGCTGTGAAGGGGATGCCCGCCTCGACCAGGGCGCGCATCACCAGATCGCCCGTGCCGCCACCCGCCACAACGTGCGCCTGGGGGTGTGGCGCGCTCTCGCCTGCCGCCGTGTCGGCGCCGGGGGGCAAAATGCTCAAATGGCGCGCGCCACGCAGGATGCCAACCTGCACGCGGACGTGATAGACCTGTTCCAGGAGATCGGGCGCGAGGACGGCGCTGGGCGGGCCATCGGCGATGATCGCGCGCTGGAAGAGGATCAGGCGCGGGAAGTAGCGCGCCGCGAGGTTCAGGTCGTGCAGCGAGGCCAGCACGGTGAGTCCGGTGGCGCGGTTCAGGCGCGCGACCAGTTCCAGCACGTCGATCTGGTGGCGCACATCCAGGTGCGCTGTCGGCTCATCCAGCAGCAGCAGGCGCGGGGTTTGCGCGAGCGCCATCGCCACCAGCACGCGCTGCCGCTCGCCGCCGCTCAGCTCGTTGAAGACGCGATTGGCCAGGTCGCGCGTGTGCGTCTCGACCAGGGCGCGGTCCACCGCCGCGCGATCCGCGCTTTCGAGCATGCCCCAACCCAGGAGGCGCAGATGCGGCGTGCGTCCCATCTCGACCATCTGGCGCACAGTGTAGGCGAAGGGCATGGTGAGGTCTTGCGGCACGACCGCGATGGCCTGGGCGGCCTCGCGGCGGCTCAACGCGCTAAGATTGCTCCCGCCAAACGAGATCGTCCCTGCCTGGGGCTGTTGCGCGCCGCTCAGCAGGCGCAGCAGGGATGTTTTGCCCGCGCCATTCGGTCCGAGCAGGCCGACCATCGCGCCCGATGGAATGGCGAACGTCACGTCGCGCACGACTGCTGCTGCGGGATCATACCCGAAGGTGACGCCTGCACAGCGCACGAGGGGTTCCGCCGTCATAGCGCAGGCTTTAGCAGCCCTTTACGC
>JADMIN010000255.1 GCA_015478575.1 Ktedonobacterales bacterium
CTCTACTGGACCGAGACGCGCATCACGGGCGGGCCGAACCCGCTGACCTTCGGCGCGAACAACAGCGGGCAGGGCGTCGGCGGCAGCACCGTCCACTGGGCCGCCTTCGCGCCGCGCCTGCATCCCTCCGACTTCCGCACGCACTCCGAGGATGGCGTCGGCGTGGACTGGCCGATCACCTACGACGAGCTGCGCCCCTACTACGCACTGATGGAGAAGGAACTGCCCGTCTCTGGCCCGGCCTATTACCCTTGGGGCGACCCGCACGGCTACCTCTATGGGCCGCACCCGATGGGCGGCGTCGGCGACGTCTTGGCCAGGGGCTGCGAGCGGCTCGGCATCCCCTATGTGGCGGGCGGCCCGGTGGCCATCAATGCCGGCTCGCACGGCAGCCGCCCCCATTGTATCTACCGCGGCTTCTGCATCCAAGGCTGCAAGGTTGGCGCCAAGGCCTGCACCCTCTATACGCACGTGCCCGACGCCATTCGCCACGGCGCCGAGATCCGCGCCAATTCGATGGTCTTCCGCGTCCACATGAATAGTGAAGGCCACTGCACCGGCGTCAGCTACTTCGACGCCGAGCGGCGCGAGCGCACGCAGCGCGCGCGCTGCGTGGCCGTCTGCGGCTACTCGATCGAGACGCCGCGGCTGCTGCTGCTCTCCGCCTGTCCCGGCTTCGAGAATGGCCTGGCCAACTCCAGCGATACCGTTGGCCGCTATCTGATGGCCCAGGCGGGCAACGTGGTCATGGGGCGCTTCGAGGGCCTAGTGCGCATGTATAAAGCGCCACCCGCCCACGCCCTCACCGAGGAGTTCTACGAGACCGACGCCTCGCGCGGCTTCGCCCGTGGCTTCGCCATTCAGACGGTGGGGCCGGAACCGATCTCCTTCGCCAAGCAGATGGTGATGGCGAAGGGCGCCTGGGGCTGGGGCTTACGTCGCGTCATGATGGACTACAACCACTACGCCGCCCTCGGCTTCCTGGGCGAGATTCTGCCGGCCGCTGAGAACCGCGTCACCCTCTCTGGCACGCGCGACCGCTATGGGCTGCCCGTCGCCGATGTCGAGTTTGACCTGCATGACAACGACAAGCGGCTCATCCGCTGGGGGGTGAACAAGACGATGGAAGTCATGCAGGCCGCGGGCGCGCAAGAGGTGGTCGAGGAGCCACGCTATGCTCACCTGGTCGGCGCCTGCCGCATGGGCAACGATCCGCGCTCGTCCGTCTGCGACAGCTTCGGGCGGACGCACGACATTCCCAACCTCTTCCTAGTGGATGGCAGCATCATGCCGACGCAAGGCTCAGCCAATCCTGGCCTCACCGTTATGGCGCTCGCGGCGCGCGCGGCGGACTACATTATCACCGAACGCGAGCAGGTGCTCACGCGCCAGCGCCAGCGCTATCCAGTGGCGCAGGTGCCCGTCCGCGAGGATCTCTCGCCGCCAGAGACCACCGGCCGGGGTGTCCCCCGCCTGAAGACGCGCAGCCCCAAGCCAAAGGTCGGCCTAGGCGGGCTGGCGGTTGGCAACCGTGGGTGAGCACCGTGGATGAGCGCGGCCCCCGCTCTTGGCCACTTTCTACGTTGGAGTGCGGGGCCAGCCGCTGGTCGAGGCGACCGGCCTACGGGTGGCCCTTCTCCCAGGACCAGCGGGGCGAGTGAAGGAGCAATGGCGATGGAGCGAACGGAGCGGATAGCGCGGGGCATGCGCCACGATGGCTACACAGCGTTGGTCTGCCGACTGCCGCAAGATGTGCTGATGCTGACCGGTGGCTATCAGCCCATGCTAGGCAATGCGTTCTGCCTCGTCACGCTCGACGGCGGTGGCACGCCAGCGGTGCGCTTGGCCATCCCAGAGGATGACGCGGACCTTGTGCCCGCGGGCACGGCGGTGGCGGTCAAGACCTTTGCCGAAGAGACGATGCGATGGATCGGCACGACGTTGGAAGCGGTGCGCGCTCCCCTGGGCGCATTGCTCGCCGCCGCTGGTGTGGGTGCCGGTGCGCACGTGGGCTATGAGGGCGGCCATGCGCCCGTCGCCACTGCCTATACCCAGGTGGGCGTGCCTGGCCCCGCCACGCTCGATCTGCTGCGCGATCTGCTGCCCGGCGCGCGCTTCACCGACGCCACGGCGTTGCTGGATGAACTGGCCGCCACCAAGACCGAAGCGGAACTCGAGGCTATCCGCCGCTGTGCGCGTGTGGCCGTCGAGGGCTTTGCCGCCGCGCGGGCCAGTGTGCGGCCCGGCGCCACCGAGGCCGAGGTCGCCGCCGCGGCGCATGGGGGGCTGCTGCGCGCGGGTCTCGCCGCGCCGGGAGCACGGCACGTGCTGCCTTTCGTCCACGTCATGACAGGCGCCCGCGCGGCCCAGGCATACAAAGCGTACAACCTGACCACAAACCAAGCGATCCAGCGTGGTGACACCGTGATGGTGCAGTTGGAGATCAGCATCAATGGCTACTGGGCCGAGCTGACCCGCACCTTCTTCGCCGGAGAGGCGAGCCAGGAATGGCAGCGGGCCTACACGGCCTGCTATGCCGCGCAGGAGGCCGCGCTGGCCATCATCCGTGACGGCATCAGCGGGCGCGAAGCCGACGCCGCGGCCCGCGCGGTGATGCGCGCCGAGGGTTTTGGCGACGCCTTCAAGCACGGATTGGGGCATGGCTTCGGCTTCCAGGCCATCAATCATGGCGCGGCCCCGATCCTGCATCCCGCCTCAGAACACATCCTGCGCACCGGCATGGTACACAACATGGAGCCAGCGGTCTATCTGGAAGGCAAAGGCGGCTTCCGCCTCAATGATGATGTGCTCGTGCTGGCGCGGGGCGGCGAGCGGCTGTCGGCGGACCTCCCGCGCGACCTCGAGTGGCTCATTGCTAGCTGATGCAGTGTCTAGTTGGCGCAGTGTCTAGAGAGTGAGGCAGCGAGGATGCTCCCAGCCCGGTGGTGCTGGAGCGCGCCGCCCGGCGAATGCCCGCCACCACGGCGGGGCGGGTGTGGCTGATGCGCATCCGTGGCTTCTGTGTGCGGCGGGTGCCTGCCGCACGCGGCATCACTCGCTCCTTCACGGGGGAAGATTCATGTCAGTCAAAGATCGGTCCGCGCACGGCCAGCACCCATCACCGCATGCGAACGAGAAGCACGGACAGCCCCAGGGGTCACAGAAAGCAGGGGCGAAACCGAAGGAATCGAAGTCGAAGGAATCGAAGCCGAACGAATCGAAGGGGGAAGGGTCAGAAAGTGGTGAGCAGTCCATCCTGCGCGCGGGCCGCTCCGCGCAGGTGCAAGATATCCGCACCACGGTTCCCATCAAGTACAACCAGATCTTCATGCTGACCTCGCACACTGGCGATATGATTCGGGATGAGCGCGCGCTGGGCATCTACTTCCACGACACCCAATATCTCGGCGCCCTAGAGCTACGGGTTAACGGCCAGGAATGCGTCTCGCTGCTCTCGGATGCCTCGCGCGGCAAGGAGGCGCGCTACGAGTTGACCAATCCTGATATGACGCTAGCGGACCATCAGGACCTTGCCAAGGAGCATCTGAACATCAAGCGGGTGTATACCATCGGTGACACCGTGAAGCAACAGCTCAGTATTCGCTGCATGGAGCAACATGAGATCACCCTCGATGTCTCGCTCGTCTTTGCCAGCCACTTCACCAATATGTTCGTGGTGCGGGGGGCACAGCCTGGCAAACGTGGCACACTCCACCCTCCGCGCGTGAATGCTGGCAAGGTCGTGCTGGTCTATGATGGCGCGGACGACCACACGCGCACGACGACGATCAGCTTCGATCGCGCGCCCGACCAGCTTGATGGCGGCACCGCGACCTATCACCTCCATCTCACGCCGCATCACACTGAAGAGATCACCCTCACCATCGCGCTGGAGGATCACGGCCCACCCTCCCCCTGGGAACGGCGCGAAGGCGAGCGCGAAAGCGCCCTGCCCCAGGCCAGCGTGCGCCATCAGCGGTTCCAACAGGAGCTATCGCGGCGTCCCACCATCACCACCAGCAATCCCCTCTTTGATCACGCGCTGGAGCGCGGCTTCGCCGACATGACGATGCTAGCGACGGCGGATCACGGCGATGTCTATATCTCCGCGGGCGTGCCCTGGTTTGTGGCGCTCTTTGGGCGCGATAGTTGTATCAGCGCCTTTCAGATGGTCGCCTACAATGCGGAGTTGGCGCGCACGACGCTGGAGGTGCTGGCGCGCTATCAGGGGCGCGAGTTCAATGATTTCCGCGACGAGGCGCCTGGCAAGATTCCACACGAACTGCGTCTGGGTGAGAAGGCCAACCTCGAAGAAGTGCCGCAGGTGCCCTATTACGGCACCGTAGACGCCACGCCCTGGTTCCTGATGTTGCTAGCGGAATATGTGCGCTGGTCGGGCGATCTGGCGAGCTTCGAGCGCCTCGAAGAGCACGTGCGGCTCGCGCTTGAGTGGATCGCTGAGGATCCCACGCGCCACGGCAAGGAGCGGAACGGCTTTCTCAGC
Organism: Ktedonobacterales bacterium; assembly: GCA_015478575.1. GTDB lineage: Bacteria > Chloroflexota > Ktedonobacteria > Ktedonobacterales > JADMIN01 > JADMIN01. The sequence continues at coordinate 4,505 of JADMIN010000255.1, forward strand.
TACGGCACGCGCTCGGAGAAGGGCCTCACCAATCAGGGGTGGAAGGATTCCGGCAACGCGATTGTCAACGTGGATGGCTCGCTCTGTCAGCCCCCAATCGCCCTAGTGGAGGTGCAGGGCTACGTCTACCGCGCCCAGCGCGAGATGGCGGACCTCTACCGTCGCGGCGGCAACGAGCGGCGCGCCCAAGAGTTGGAGGCGCTGGCGGCGCGGATGCGCGAGCGCTTCAACGAACGCTTCTGGATGGCTGACAAGCACTGCTATGCGCTCTGTTTGGAACGGGACGATCGGCAGGCGCGCGTCATCGCCTCGAATCCGGGGCAGGCACTCTTCACACGCATCGTGGAGGATGAGAAGGCGCGCGCTGTCCGTGATCGCCTGATGGCGGAGGATATGTTCGCGGGCTGGGGTATTCGCACGCTCTCAGCGAACGAGAAGGCATACAATCCGCTCGATTACCAGGTGGGGTCCATCTGGCCGCATGATAACGCGCTCATCGCGCTTGGCTTGTGGGAGTATGGCTTCGACGAGGCGGTCGAGCGGGTGCTGGCCGAGA
>JADMIN010001021.1 GCA_015478575.1 Ktedonobacterales bacterium
GTCCTCGCCTCCCTCGTCATCTGGCTGGAACCATGATTCGTCAGACACACCCTAGGCGCAAGCCGACGAAGCCACCCATCGAGAGGCCCGCGAAGTGGCACGGCGCGGCCCCCAGTGTCGCGATCAACGCCGCCGTATCCTCCGTGAGCGTCTCCATGTCGTAGCCGCCGCGCGTGACCTCGCTCTGCCCCTGGCCGCGAAAGTCAAAGGTGACACAGCGGTAGCGATCTCGCAGCGCCGCCACCTGCGCATCAAACATGCGGCCGCTCCAGAGCAGGCCGTGGGCAAAGAGGATGGTCTCCGGCCCGGCGCCGTGCTCTTCATAATAGAGCCGCGCCCCATTCACTATGCTCGTGGGCATCTCGCGCTCCTCTCCTGGGCCACATCCGCGCGCGTGCTGTTCCGCGCGTCGGGCTGGGCGCAGGATACCACAGCGGTGGCGTATACTCAACGGAAGAGATCATCGGCAACTTCATGGTGGCAAAGGAGGCGGAAGCGATGACGGACCACTCCGAGGCATCTGGCATCCAGGCGTTTCACTGGGTGGGCAGTGAGGCGATGTACCTGGATACGCCCGATATCACACGCTGTGGCCGCATCGTGATCGGGCGGTACGGCGGGCACAGCGGCGCGGGCGCGGAGAAGAATGAGGATGGCGCGCTCGCCTGGTGCGCGGACGATGGCTCGTGGGAGTTTGTCGTGCTGCTCGACGCGCACTTCTCTGCCGAGAGCGCCGCGCTGGTGCTGGCGGCCATCGCGGCGGAACGCGCCACCCTCACGGCGTTGATGGCCGAGCCACCCACTCGGCTTTTCCCCGCGCTGCACGCGCATCTGTTAGCGCTTTTCACCGCGCCAGCGTTTCGCGCTCGCTGCCGCGCCGCCGTGGGCGAGGCGTCCTGCCTGATCTGCGCGCGCAAGGGCAACTTTCTCCGGTGGCTTTCCATCGGCGATTGCGTGCTCTATCTCTTCCACGCCGCGCTGGCCGTCCACGGGCAGATGGCGCTCAACCAACGCGGTTTTGTACCTGCTCAGGAGGGGTTGCGTAGGCTGGTAGAGTAAAGGCATGACGGACCAG
>JADMIN010001022.1 GCA_015478575.1 Ktedonobacterales bacterium
GCGTAAAGATGCGCTCGCTGTAGCTCAGTAGCTCGCGCCCCGCCTCGGTCAGATGCAGCGTCCGCCCCACTTTCTCGAAGAGTGGCAGGCCGATGCTCCGCTCCAGCGCCTTCACCTGGAGCGAGACGCCCGGCTGGCTTAGGTAGAGCGCGGTGGCCGCCCGCGAGTAGCCGCCGTGCTGGGCCACCGCCTGGAAGATGCGCAACTGATGGAGGTTGATGTCCATAAACGATGCCTTATCTATCGCATCAGCAACCGATATGGCCAATTATACCTGAGACCGCGTATGCTTTCCACAGAGCCACGCCGAACGAGCGGCTATGCAACGGCGCACGGCGCTCACGGCGGGACGTCCGACGAAGGAGGACACGCATGAGCACGCTGTTACGTGACCCCCATGCTGATGACCTGGCGACGATCTGGGAGACGGATCCCCGCTGGATGGGCATCAAGCGCACCTACTCGGCGGCGGACGTAGAGCGGCTGCGCGGCAGCGTCCGCATCGAGTATACGCTGGCGCGCCTGGGCGCGGAGCGCCTGTGGCACCTGCTGCGGACCGAGCCGTATGTGGCCGCGCTGGGCGCCCTCACCGGCAACCAGGCCGTCCAGCAGGTGAAGGCCGGCCTCAAGGCGATTTATCTCTCCGGCTGGCAGGTCGCGGCGGACGCGAACCTCGCCGGGCAGATGTATCCGGACCAGAGCCTGTATCCCAGCAACAGCGTTCCCAGCGTCGTGAAGCGGATCAACCAGGCGCTCCAGCGGGCGGACGAGATCGGCCACGCCGAGGGCCAGGACGGGACGTACTGGTACGCGCCGATCGTGGCCGACGCCGAGGCCGGCTTCGGCGGGCCGCTCAACTGCTTCGAGCTGATGAAGGCGATGATCGAGGCGGGCGCCGCGGGCGTCCACTTCGAGGACCAGCTTGCGGCGGAGAAGAAGTGCGGCCACATGGGTGGCAAGGTGCTGATCCCCACCCAGTCCGCCATCAAGAACCTGGCGGCGGCGCGCCTTGCCGCCGATGTGCTGGGCGTGCCGACGCTGATCATCGCCCGCACCGATGCCAATGGCGCCAGGC
>JADMIN010001023.1 GCA_015478575.1 Ktedonobacterales bacterium
CCTCAGTGCGTGCGCCTCAGTGCGTGTGCCTCAGTGCGTGCGCCTCAGTGCGTGTGCCTCAGTGCGTGTGCCTCAGTGCGCCAGCGTTTGCCAGGAGAAGAACAGGAAGGCCCCCAGCCCGGCCAGCAAGCAGTAGATGGCGAAGGGTGTGAGTCGCCCGACCTGGAAGTAGCGCATCAGGAACTTGACGCTGACGAAGGCGGCGGCACCCGCCACGACACCGCCAATCAGGGCCATCTCAAGCGTAGAGGTACCGGCATGGACGAGCTTGGGCACCTCTTTGAGCGCCGCCGCCGCGATGATCGGGGTCGCCAAGAGGAAGGCGAACCGCGCCGATTCCTCATGGCTCAGCTTCGCTTGCATGCCCGCGACGATGGTGATGCCAGAGCGTGAGATGCCCGGTAGCAGGGCCGTCGCCTGCATCGTGCCAATAAAGAACGCTTGTGGGAAGCTCATCTCTTCGAGGCGCTTGAACGCGCGCTCCTGCTTGACGCGGTCCGCTTGTTCCGGCTCGGCGCGTCGCCGCATCCGCTCGCTGACGAAGAGCACGGCGCCATTGAGGGTGAGGAAAGCGGCGGGCAGCACAGGCCACCGCGCCGAAAAGAACAGCTCGGTGATCTTCTTCTCGAAGATAAAGCCGAGCAGCCCAGCGGGAATCGTCGCGGCGATCACCAGCCAGATCGTCTTCCCCTGCGGGTCGGCATCCAGTCGACGGGCGAAGAGCGTCTTGAAGAAGGCTCGGATCAGTGCCAGCCAATCGCGCCAGAAAAAGGTTAGCAGTGCCACCGCCGTGCCGAGATGCAAGACCACGACGATGGGGAGAAACGTCTCTGACTTGACCAGTTTGGCATCGCCGAACAGACCGGGGATGATGATGGTATGGCCTAGACTACTGACGGGGAACAGCTCGGTCACGCCTTGGAGCAGCGCAAGGCCCACTACCTGAAGTAACTGCGATGGATCCACTTCACCCTCTCCCTCTTCTCCAAGGTACAGCGCACACAACCGATGACGGCGCCCCCCGTCACTGGCGCCCACGCCACTATAGCGCGGGTATATGAAAGCGAGATGAA
>JADMIN010001024.1 GCA_015478575.1 Ktedonobacterales bacterium
ATGCTGGAGTACGCGCGGCGCGTGCCAGCGGGCGATCACCCCTATACGGAGGATGACGCTCTGGGCTGCCTGGACTGGGCGCTCACCCACGCCGCCTGACGAGAAGGAGATCCCGCGTGCCCCACTACTTCCCACCCGTCCTGCTCGCACGAGGCCCCCATGCCCCGCACGGAGCCAGGACGCGCGAGTCCCCTCACCGTTGCACACGCCGTCTGTGAGGGCCACCCGATTCGATCAACCACCAGAGCACCTCTCCGCCTGCAGGCGTGTGATTGCCCCGCCGTCTGGCCGCACCCGCGGCCGGATGCCGTCAGGGGCATTGCCTGGCGAGAGCTTGCACAACAGGACAGGGGCAGGCGCGCTCGCTGAGCGGCCCGTCCCTGTCGAGGAGGACCCTATCGTGACACACACCCTACGCGACACCGGGCAGCAGCTCGCACTGCCGCCACCAGCTAGAGATGACGCCGCGCCGCCGCGCCGCCAGGCATGCCCCATGCGGGAGGGAGGCGGCGCATGCCGACGATAGCCCCGATGCTTTCGGGGACGCTGCCCGTGCGGCCCTTCACCGACCGCTTCTACGGGCACTTCGTCGCCGACAAGCAGCGCGCCCTGGTCAGCGCCCTCGCCTATAGCAGGGACGGCGCCGTGCTGCTCTCCGCAGTCGGGCATGAGACCACCCTGACCGCGCTGTTCGCCACCTTCTTCGAATCCCGCGCGGTGACCTTCGAGCCGGCCGACGATCTCGACTGGAGCGGCGCTCAGGCGCTCGTCCGGCTCAAGGACAGCAATTACCGCAAGTTCCAGAGCGCCCTCGCAGGGACCGTGATGAAGCACTACCTCTGCCTCCCGCTCGTGGCCAACCTGCAGGACGGGTTCCTGCACCCGGTCGAGATACCGGAAGAGGTCGGCGAGCGTGAGCAGGGAGAGGACGGCGAGGAATCCAGCGCGCCTCGTGCTTCGGCGTCCCCTGCGGACAAGGTGGAACCGAAGCCGCGCTTCCTCCTGGGCAATGCAGACGAGGATGCGCCCCACGCGCTCCTTCATGGGCGCCCTGCGCGTGCTCCGCGTCATCA
>JADMIN010001025.1 GCA_015478575.1 Ktedonobacterales bacterium
GGAGGAGGTGCGCGCCCAGACGGGATGGGACCTGCGCGTCGCGCCGGATGCCCGCGAGACGCCGCCGCCCACCGGCGAGGAGCTGCGCATCATTCGTGCGTGCGATCCCGAAGGCTTCTGGACGCGGTAGAGCAGCTTCGCCCCACCCCCTGCGCTGGCCCACCTCCTACCTCCTCCCTGCTGTCGTGGAGCGGGGGGTGCCTGCCGGCGCACCCCGGCGGGCGGGGGGCGGGAGGCTCCCGCACATCTGTCTGAACGGATGACTGAGGCATCATGCGGTCTGTGGGCGCGCCGTCTACCGCGGCGGCCGCGCGTCGCGCCGGCTCAGGGGCGCGAGCGCCCGCGCGGACTGGCCGTCCGGCAACGTGATACCGCGACAGACATTGCGAGGTGATCTCACAGCATACGTTAGAAAATCGTTAATACTTCGTCGCATATCTTGACATCCTACAAGCAATTTTGTATCTTGTAGGCGTCAAGTGTGTGGGCCACGCCAAGCGGTGCGTGGGCCACGGGCGCATCAGTTTCTCGTTCAGTCTCTCGTGAGGTGAAGGAGGTTGAACATGACCGCACTTGCTCGTTGGGATCCGCTGCGCGACGTGACGACGCTCCATGATGCCATGAACCAACTCCTGGAGCAGGCCGTGTTGCGACCAGGTTCCGGTGTCCTGGGGATGAGTGGATCGGTCGTGGGCGCGATGGATGTCGTCGAACTCGAGGGGCGCTATCTGTGCCAGATCGCGCTACCGGGCGTCAATCCCGACGGTGTTGATCTCACCGTGCGACAGAACACGCTGACCATCCGTGCGACGGTCCAGGAATGGCTCCCTGAGGAGCAGCGCAAGAACGCGACATATCTGCTGCGCGAGTTTACCACGGGCGAGTTCACGCGCTCCATTACGTTCCCCAAGGATGTGAACCCCGACGCTGTGGAGGCCCGCCTCGATCATGGCGTGCTCTCCGTCATCATCGGGCTGGCGCAGCATGCGCAGCCACGGCGCATCACGATCCAGAATGCGGGGAGCACCGCACAGCAGCCGCAGATCGTGGGGGAGCATTCCACGAGCCAGAAC
>JADMIN010001026.1 GCA_015478575.1 Ktedonobacterales bacterium
CTCATATGCCGCGATGAAGAGACGCCCCCCCGCGCCACGCCCTGGACTCAGCGCCACCAACGCTAACCGCCCGCCCGGACGCAGCACGCGCCGCAATTCCGCGAGCGCGCCCGCGATGTCGCTCGCGGGCAGCAGGTCCAGCACGTAGCTGCTGAACGCCGCGTCGAAGGAGCCATCAGCGAATGGCAGCGCACAGGCATCCCCCACGCGCGGCTCCGCGAGCGCCGAGAGGCCCGCCGCCGCAAGGCGCCGCGCCGCGGTGGCCACCATCACCGGCGAGAGATCAATGCCCGCGACGAGCGGCACGGCAGGCAACCGCCCATCCGCCACCGCGCGCGCCAGCTCGACCAAGACCCTGCCGGTTCCCACGCCCACTTCGAGTACGCGCTCGCCTGGTTGGACCGCCAACAGCGCGAGCGCGCCGCGCTTCGGCGCCGCCTCCGCGAAGCGCAAGAGGTCATACCGCCGTCCGATGCGGTCGTAGAGACGACGGATACGCGCGCGGTCCAGCGGCGCCTCGACGCCGTGAGGGAGCGTCTCGCCCATGTCTGCCCTCTGGTCTTGTCAATAACAGGCCCTTGTTTCTAGCATATGCAGATAAGGATAGCACGCGGCGGCGACCTCGTTGGCACCGGTTCTCGTTGGCGCAAGAGGTTGTGGAACGCATGCTGGTAACGAGCCAGGGGGATGACGCCTGGACAAAGACAGGGGCACGCACACGTGGAGGCTGAGCACCGCATCACACATGATACCGCTGAAGGAGTAGGGCCGCGCTATCGTCCCATTGGCGACTACGGGGTCATCGGCGACTGTCGCACCGCCGCGCTGGTCGGTCCTGATGGCTCGATAGATTGGTGCTGCATGCCCCATTTCGATAGCCCCGCCGTCTTTTGTCGCCTCCTCGATGCCACGCGAGGCGGGTACTTCCGCGTCGCCCCCGTCAGCGGCTTCCGGAGCGCGATGGCGTATATGCCTGATACCAACATCCTCGATACCGGCTATGAGACGGCGGGCGGGCGGCTGCGCGTGGTGGATTTCATGCCGATTCGCAAGCGCAAGCGCCCCGGCTC
>JADMIN010000256.1 GCA_015478575.1 Ktedonobacterales bacterium
CTTCCTGGGTGGGCTGGGGTTGCACCCGCGCGGTTGGGAAACCGGCTTCTTCGAGATTGGCTATTGGTTGCGCGCATCCGCTGAGGGACAGGGGTACATGGCGGAGGGAGTGCGGCTGATGACGGACTACGCCTTCGCGCACTTGGGCGCGACACGGGTGCAGATCCGCTGTGATGCGCGCAACCAACGCAGTGCGGGCTTGGCGCGACGCCTCGGCTTCGTGCAGGAGGCGCACCTGCGCTGCCAGATGCGTGCGACGGATGGCACGCTGCGTGACACGTTGGTCTTCGCGCTAACGCCAACCGACCAGCGCTGGCCGACATAGATGCCGCGCCGCGCGAGCACTCAGCGGGCGTTCTACGAGCACCCGACTCACCTCCTGGCCAGAGGTCGTGGCGCACACCCGTGAGAGCGGCTCCGGCGCATGAACCAGCATCTCGGTGCCCAGAGGCACATCGGCGAGAACGGGTCATCCCACGGTGGGGGGCGAGTGGCTTTCGCGGCGGGCGCGGAGGAGCATCAGTCGGCTGAAGATCCAGGCGAAGATCTGGGGCAGGATGCCCACGGCAAAGATGTAGCCACCTACCACTAGAAGAAGCATGAGCGCAAGCAGTTGAGCGAGACTCATCATCCCGCCTCCTCTCCTGTTGCCACCCGACGCCGCCCGCGTGAGGAGGAGCTAGACGACCCACTACGTGGACATACGGTAGCTGCCGTGCGTGAGTCAGGTCTGAGAGGGAGATGAATTCTAGATAAGAAGATTGCTGGCGCCGCGCCACGCGGGAACCACCCTCTCATGCCGCGCACCATGTCTGCCACAGCAGCCGGGCCGCGTGGCCGAGCACGGCCCGCGCGGCGGAGGTATCCGCCTGCTTCGCCGTCAGCACGCAGTAGACGCAGGCGCCGCCGGGTCCGGTCAGCAGTCCGGCATCATGGACCATGTCATCGAGCGCGCCGCCCAGATGCGCGAGCTGCGCTTGTGGCGGCAGCGCGGCGGCGACCTCGCCCAGACGTTGCTGTGCCGCGAGCATGGCGCGCAGGTGGGTCGCGCCAGGCAGGGTGTTGCCGCGGATGAGCGCCAGCAGCGTCAGCATATCACTCGCGGCGGTGACGTTCTCGCGCCGTGCCGCACGCGCGGTGGGATCTTGGAAGTGGCGGGCCAGTCGAGTATGGGGCAGGGTGAGACGGCTGATCGTTTCGTTCACCTCGCCCATGCCCACGAGATCGAGGAGGGCATTGGCGGCGGCGTTGTCGCCGAGAGAGAGCATCAGCCCACAGAGGTCGCCGAGTGTCAGGTGCGCGAGCGCGGCGTTCACGGGCCAGAACGCGGCGGGCAGGGTGAATGGCTCATCGAGGGCAAATTGGCCAAGGTCCACGCGCCGCAACAACTCGACCGCGATGGGCAGCCTGGCAAGCCCGGCCGCCGGCAAGGGCATATCCGCTCGCAGCGTGATCGCCTCGACCGTGGGGGACGAAGGCGCCGTCGGCTCATGCACGTGTGTCTGCCCGGCTCCCATGCTGGTGCGCCCGCCTGCCTGGGAGAAGCGCCGTGCGGCCAGGGCCGTCTCGCCGCCCAAGGTTGCCAATAGGGTGGCCAACTTCGCGTCGAGACCCGCGCCCACGAACGCCTCGCTGATGCCCGCATCCCCGCTCATCGCTCGCCTCCCTCATCGTGTGCCGCTGGCGCACTGGCCATCTCGCTCAGTATACCTGCCCGGTGTGAGAGCCGCCTTATGAGCATGACGGATCGTTTGCGCGCGTTCGCGCTCAGGCGTGATGCGGCATATAATGCGTCTATCAGGACGCGGATGCGTGCGACGCGGGGAGGGCCGCATGGACGAGTGGTATCGAGCCTATTATCGCACCCACTATGCCGATTCTGTCAGGCATCTGCTGACGGGTGAGCGCAGTCTGGCTGAGATCGAGTTCATCTTGCGCCTGACCGGCCTGAAGCCGCCCGTGCCCATTGCGGACGTGGCGTGTGGCGAGGGGCGCCACGCGGCGATTCTGGCGGCGCGCGGCTTTCGCCTGCTGGGAGTGGACCAAAACGCTGATTTTCTGGCCAGAGCGCGGGCCACGACGCCGACAAGCGCGCACGCGGAGTTTGTCGTGGGCGATATGCGCGAGGCGGTGGGTGGCCCTTACGAGCTGGTGCTCTCGCTCTTTCATTCGTTCGGCTTCTTTAGCGACGCCGATAACGCGCGGATGGTGCGGGCGTGGGGCGAGCGGCTGGCGCCCGGCGGCTATTTCGTGCTGGATATCTGGAACCGAGATCGGATTCTCCGGCACTTCCAGCCAGAGCGCACCTGGCAGGCCAGTCCAGAACTGCGCGTCACGGAGAGATCTGTCTTCGATGCTCTGAGCGGGCGTCTGGCCATTCACTATGTCTATGCCTATGCCGAGGGGCGGCAGCATAGCTATGATGCGAGCTTTCGCCTCTACACTCCGCCAGAGATTCGCGACCTCTTTCACGCTGCGGGCATGACCATCTCCGCGGTCTATGGCTCACTTACCGGCGACCCCTATGGATTAGACGCGCCTCGTTGTGTTGCCTTTGGGCGCAAGGCGGGGCGGGCCAGTCTCGGTGTGGATGTCCCAGGGCGCGTAGAGACCAATCCGCGGATGCCGGTGGTGGGAGATGAAGAGCGCGCCTGATGGTACACGTGTGGGTGCGTGTGGGTGTGTGGCTTGGCCAGGGCAGATATGCGCCGCGCGCGGAGCGGTTGGTCGGCGTCATTGGCAAGGAACCGCTTCCGCAAGGGGGCGGAGGCTGGAACGACAGGCTAGGGACGCGGGCGAAGGACAACGCCGAAGACCTGGTAGCGGCGGCCAAGAAGATCGGCGGTGGGGAGCGTGACAAGCCACTCCCACTCACGGATGGGGCTGGCAAGCGTGAAGGCGGCCTCTAGGTCGCGAGGAATGGCCAACGCCTCCACCGGTAGCACGGGGAAGGAGGCGCGCGGGTCGCGGGCATGCGGACCCGTGCGCGGTGGCAGCAACTCCCCCGTGTGGTCGCTGATCAACAGGGCGGCGCCGCCGGGGGCCAGCAGCGCCGCGAGCAGGCGGAGATGCGCGCGCGTAACGCGGCGACGGAAGTCGCGCGCGGCGGCGGAGTAGCGTGGGGAGGTGTCACGTAGATCGGCGGCGGTGGGGGCGTGCAGGTTGAGGGTGTCGAGTACGTCGAGTAGCGGCAGGCTGAAGAGTTGGGTAAGCACGAGCGAGCTGACGACTGAGCCATAGCTGTCGGAGCGCAAGGCGGGGAGATCAGGAACAGGACAGCGTTCCAGGCATGCGGCGGCTGTCTCAAGCGCGGCGGTAGGCCCGAGCCGCGCCAAGTCATCCCACGGTTGGGTGCGCAGTTCCGTGGCGAGAGACGCGCTGACGCCGCCCGTGAGATCTTCCTGTAGGAAGTCCACTCGTCCACGCAACGAGCCGGGCAGGGCATCGCGCGCGCGTGTCATTCCAGGGACATCCACATCCACCAGCAGCACGGCGTCGTGTGCCTGTGCCAGACGCTCCAGCGGCAGTTCGGTGCAGGCGCCCGCGCCAAGGATGATGGCGCGCGCGGGCGTGCGAGGGTCACGCGCACGCCACGCTGCTTCGCTCAGCGCCGCGACCGCGCGGAGGTGGGTGGGATTGTGGCGCTGGTACCAGGCGCGGCGCTCCGGCCCGTGTGTCCGAGAATTTTCGGCTGATAGGTGGGCGATGCGCACTGCTGGCTCCTTGGAGGATGGCGGCTGGTGGACGCTCGCCGTCTTGACGCTCGCCGTCTTCAGGTTCGCCGCGCCGCGAGGGCCTCGGCCAAGAGGTCAGGGCGGTCACTCATGAGGCCATCCACGCCCCACGCGAGCAGGCGGTCCATTGTGGGACGGTCATCTATCGTCCAGACGTGCATGGCGAGGCCGAGCCGATGGGCGACGGCGATGGTCGTGGGGGAGACGATGCGCAGGGCACGCCAGGTCTCGGGCACTTGGAGGGCATCGTAGGCCGGGCGTAGCCATCGGCTGGTGCGCGAGAGCGCCGCCAGGAGAAAGTTGCGGATCTCCGGCGGCGCGGCGGAAGTGGCGAGCCGCCCGCCACAGAGTTGGCGGAAGCGGGCCAGCGCGAGGAGGGAGAAGCTGCCCACGAGCATGCGGTCTTCGGCTTCCAACTCTTGTATCAGCGCCCAGAGCCGGCGCTCGCCTTCGGCATCCGCCTCCTTCAAGTCGAGGTTGACGCGCGCTTGGGGGAAAGTGGTCAGTACCTCACGCAGAGTAGGAATGGTAATGCCTCGCCCGCGAAAGGGAAAGCTCCGCCCACCGTCTGGTGTAAAGCGATAGCCAGCGTCAAGCCGCCTCAACTCGTCGAGTGTCAGCGCGCCCACCGGACCGGAGCCGTTGGTGGTGCGGTCCAGTGTGGCATCATGGATGACGACGATCTCCCCATCGCGCGAGGAGTGGACATCCAGCTCCAGGGCATCGGCGCCGAAGGAGAGGCCGCGCTCATAGGCGACGAGCGTATTCTCTGGCGCGAGCAATGCGCCACCGCGGTGCGCGAAGAAGAGGGGGCCGTCGTGCGCCAAAAAAGGGCGCCCGTGGCCGACTGCTGGCGTCTTGTCTGGTGTGCCCGCGGCGGCTACGCCGGGTGTGTCAGAAGATGCCGCCTGGAAAGGATCGAGGCCGCGCGCCATGCGATGTATCCTCTCGCCAGTTGGATGCCCCATACCACTAGGGCAGCCGCCACGCCTAGAGTGTATCACGCCTACATGGTATCACGCCCATGGGCTGCCACACCTCTGCCACTAGGCGCGCACACCAAGCCCACGGCACGAGCGAGCACAGCCGCTCTTGTGCATTCGGTTCCCGCGATGTGCTATGGTATGCGTGGCTTGTGACCGATGATCACTGCCGACGCGGCTGACGCGAAGGCAACAGCCACGCAAGCGGCCACATGGTCCCGTTGGACGGGCGCCAGGTGTCGCCGCGCGGCAGGTCACGCCGATTCCTCGCGCGCAGTGTGTTGGCCTGGGAG
>JADMIN010000257.1 GCA_015478575.1 Ktedonobacterales bacterium
GCGCTAGACTATACCGTGGCCAGCGTGCTCGCGCTGGGTCTGGTCGTGCCCATCACCGCGCTCACGGTCAACCGACTGCGGCGACGCGCCGAGATGGCCTGGGCCGAGCGCGAGCGGCTGCTGCGCGCGCAGACGCGCGCCCAGGCGGAGGCGGAAGCGCTGGCGGAGGCGAACCAGCGCATGGATGAGTTCCTGGGCATCGCCAGCCACGAACTGCGCACGCCGCTGACCAGTATCAAGCTTGCCGCCCAGGTGGCGGCGCGTCAGTTGGCGCGCGAGGTGGAGGTGGACGCGGCTGAGCGCGCCGCGATCCTCGACGCCACCCGCGACCGGCTCGCGCGCATTGATGGGCAGATCGGCCGACTGGATCGGCTCGTGGGCGATCTGCTAGATGCCTCGCGCATCCAGGCGGGCCGCCTGGAGCCGCGGCCCGCGCCTTGCGATTTGGCGGCGCTGGTCCACGAGGTGGTGGCTGAGCATCGCCAGTTGTGGCCAGAGCGGGCCATCCTCCTCGATCCGCCCGCTCGTCCCGTAGCGGTGGTGGCCGATGCTGAGCGCATCAGCCAAGTGCTGGCGAATTACCTGACCAACGCCCTCAAATATGCCCCGGCGGACCGGCCCATCACCGTGGCGCTGGCGCTGGAGGGGGCCACTGCGCGCGTCAGCGTGCGCGACGAGGGGCCGGGCCTGCCGCCCCACGAGCAGGTGCGCATCTGGGAGCGTTTCCAGCGCGCGCGGGATGTTACGGTCCAGAGCACGATGGAGACTTCGGGCGGCGGCCTGGGGTTGGGCCTCTACATCAGCCGCACCATTATTGAGCATCATGGTGGCCAAGTCGGGGTGGAGAGCGCGCCGGGGGCTGGCTCGACCTTCTGGTTTACGCTCGCCCGTGCCCCCGTTGGCCTCCTCGCCACCGCTGGCACGAGCGACGCCCCCTCGGCTGCCCATGCGCGTCGCCCAGACTCGCTCCTACCGCTTCTCCTGGCGTAGCCACAACCAGCGCTCCAGCGCGAGAACCAGCGCTCCAGCGCGAGAACCAGCGCTCCAGCGCGAGGCCAGCATGGGTCCCTGAGCTGGCCCATCACTGAGCCCCATGCTGGAGCTATGCCGCGCGTCATCCGCTCCGCTCGCGTCTAGCCACCGTCCGGGCGGGGTATCGCTCCGTCAGCCCAGCGGCGCCGTGCGTGAGGAATCTGTGAGTATTGCCTATTGACTGGAACAGCATGCGGGTGTACAACCTGTAGTGCCAGTCCAGTGCTCTAGCGAGGAGCCGCATCCGCGAAAGCGAAGGGCGCGGTCTCATGTGTAGGGACATGACACTGTAGGGACATGATATCGCGGAGGAGATTCGCCCACCCTCACGGGAGGGGTGTATGGATATCCAGCGTACGTCCGACGCCGCCCCATCCGTCCGCGCGGGAACGGGCGGCGTGGTGCCCTCACATGCCGCCAGTGACTCTGACCAGGCGGCGTGCGCGCTGGAGCGGCTGCGCCACAGTGAGGCGCGCTTCCGTGCGCTGGCCGCGGCCACTGGCGAGCTTCCCTGGATGACCAATGCCGCGGGTCTCGTTGAGGAAGACCTGCCCGCATGGTGCGCCTTCACCGGCCAGACGCCCGATGAGGCGCGGGGCCTGGGTTGGCTCGACGCGCTTCACCCCGCGGACCGTGGCCGCGCCGAGTGGGAGCGCGCGCGCGACGCGCGCGTGCGGTACATCAACCGCAGCCGCATCCGTGATGCGCATGGCATCTATCACCACTTCATCATGCGCGGCGTGCCCATCATCGAGCCGGATGGCGCCATCCGTGAGTGGGTGGGCGTCTGCCAAGAAATTCCCGACCACGGGGGCGTGGAAGAGGAGCGGGCACGCCTGCCGGAGCGCGGGCGCCGCGCTCGCGGTGCGCTGGCCGCGCATGCCGCGGAGCTGGAGGCGACGCTGGCCGCGGTCGGTGATGCTCTCTTCGTGCATGACGACAAGGGGCGCGTCATCTGGCTCAATCGCGTGGCAGCCGAGTTCTTGGGTGTGGAGGCACGTCCAGACTTCAAGGAGATGGCGCACCGCGAGCAGATCAGCGCACTTGATCTGCGCGACGCCAAGGGCTAGACACTTCCCCACGACGCCCTGCCGCTGACGCGCGTGCTGCGCGGGGAGATGCTGACGGGCATGGCCGCGGTGGACCTGCGCATGCGCACACTCGATGGGCGTGAACGCTACGTCAGCGTCAGCGCCTCGCCCATCCGAGATCAAGCGGGACGCATCACCGGCGCGGTGAGCATCGTGCGCGATAGAACTGACCGCCGCCAGATGGAAGAGCACGCCCGCGCATCCCTGGGCGCCTTGCTGGCGATGGCTGAGGCGCTCGTCGCGGGGACCAATGTCGCCTTGGAGGAGCCAGCGGTCGTACCCGTGCTGACACCCGCCGGGGCTGCCACTTGGCCCAGCCCGCTGACGGCGGCGGACCGTATGGCACGTCGGCTGGTCGAACTGGTCTGTCGCCTGCTCACCTGCCAACGCGCGGCCATCATCCTGCTCGATCCGGCCACCGGAACCATCCGGAGCGTGGCGCTCGCTGGCGAATCGCTGGAGTATGAGCACACGCTGATGGCGCTGGTGCGGGGTGTCCCACTCAGCCAACTCACCGGTGATGCGATGGCCGACCGCCTGAGCGCTAGCGATGTGGTCACGGTAGACTTGTCACACCTGCCTTTCCAGGGCCTCTCCTATGCCACGCCCGCCGCATTGGTGGCGCCTATGCGCATCGGTGACCAGTTGATCGGTGTGCTGGGCATGGACCGCCACGCGCCTGGTGGCGTGGGGGACGCGGAAGAATACGCGTTGGTGGGCACGGCGGCGCGTATGGTGGCGATGGTGATCGAACGGGAGCGGCTGCTGGCCGAGCGTGAGGTGACGCGGGCGAGCGAGTTGGCGCTGCTTGAGGCCAACCGCCGCATGGATACGTTCCTCAGCATGGCCAGCCACGAACTCAAGACGCCGCTCGTCGGCGCTGACTTGAGCGTACAGGCCCTGGCGAGCAAGCTGGACCGCCTGCGGGCACTGCGCCTGCCCGCCGCCGCCCGCGCTCAGACCACAGCCCTCAGCGAATTGCTTACGCGCGCAAAGCATCAGATGCGGCGCGCGAATCGGCTGGTGGAAGACCTCCTCGATGTCACGCGCATCGAGCGAGGGGGCATCAAGATGACGTGCGTTTCCTGCGCGCTGCATCCCATTCTCTCGGCGGCGGTGGAAGAGGCCTGCGCGACGCACCGCGAGCGCGCCATCCATCTGGAGCTGGGGGCCGTGGAGCCGATGGAGATCGTGGCGGACGCCGACCGTATCGGCCAAGTCGTGACGAACTATCTCAACAACGCGCTCCGCTACTCCGCCGCTGAGCGCCCGATAACCGTCCAGTTGACGCGCGTGGACGGGATGGCGCACGTCGCCGTGCGCGACGAGGGCCAGGGCATCCCTTTGGGGGAGCAGGGGCGCATCTGGGAGCGCTTCACGCAGGCGGAGGGCGTCACCAAGCAGGCGGAGTCTGGCATCGGCATGGGCCTGGGTCTCTATATCAGCCGGGCGATCATCGAGCGGCATGGGGGGCAGGTCGGCGTCGAGAGCGCGCCAGGCCAAGGCTCCGCCTTTTGGTTCACCCTGCCGCTGGCGAACCTCTAGGTCGCGACGGGCATGGGGGGGGATGTGGGAGATATCGCCTCACCGTGGCTCCGCCGCGCGCCATGTTCCTCGTTCGCACTCTCGTGGTGATGTGGATTTCTCCCAGCGGCACCTTCTTTCCCCCCACACGTTCTCGCACGACTTCGGCATGGGCCTCTCCCCGCTGGCGTAGATGCCCCCATCACGTGCTCCATCACGCCCTCTAGCCGCAGCCGCTCGCCGCGCCAGCGAACGGCTGCCCCACTCGCGTGCATGCGCTACTTGACACCGTTGCCGCTGCCGCTGTTTAATCAGCATAGAGCGGAGGTGATCGAATGATTGACGGTATTGATGTGGAAATACTGAGGATTGTTCAGGAAAACGCGCGCACATCCAACGCGGAGATTGCGCGCCAACTCGGCATGGCTCCTTCCGCCATTCTCGAACGCACCCGCAAGCTAGAAGCGCGCGGCATGCTGCTCGGCTATGAAGCGCGGCTGGAGCCGCGCGCGCTGGGGCTGGGGCTGCTCGCGTTCGTCTTCGTGCGCGTGGATGAGGGCCTTGGCTCTCCCACCACTGGGGCGGAGCTGGCCGCCGTTGCGGGCGTGCAAGAGGTGCATCATATCGCCGGGGAAGACTGTTATCTCGTAAAGGTGCGCGCAGCGGATACCGAGGCGCTGGGACGCCTCCTGCGCGAGCGCTTCGGTGCCATTCGCTCGGTGCGCTCGACTCGCACGACGATCGTGCTCGCGACCCTAAAAGAGACCGCGCGGCTGCCACTGCCCCAGGAGCGTGACCCGCGGGAGAGAAAGGAAGAATGCGATGAGTAAGTCGCGGGTGATCGCGGCCTTCGCCACGGTCTATGTGATCTGGGGTTCGACCTATCTGGCCATCCGCTACGCCATCGAGACGATGCCGCCGTTCCTGATGGCCGCCACGCGCTTCCTCGTCGCGGGGGTAGTGCTCTATGTGGTGGTACGGCTGCGGGGCGCGGCGCGGCCCAACCGCTTTCACTGGCGCTCGGCGCTGATCGTGGGCGTGCTGCTGCTCGCTAGTGGCAACGGCGGGGTGGTGTGGGCGGAGCGGGTGCTGCCCTCGAGCATCGCGGCGCTGCTGGTGGCGATGGTGCCGGTGTGGATGGCGCTGCTGGATTGGCTGCGCCCTGGCGGCGCGCGCCCCCGTGCGCTGGTCTTCGTCGGGCTGGCGCTCGGCTTTGTGGGTGTGGGGCTGCTGGTCTTCCAGGATGGGACGGCCACGGGCGGCGCGATCAATTTGGTGGGTGCGGGGGCCGTGCTCGTGGCGTCGCTCTCGTGGGCCGCGGGGTCGGTGTATGCCCGCCACGCGCGCATGCCA
>JADMIN010000258.1 GCA_015478575.1 Ktedonobacterales bacterium
TTGTAGCGCGGCTGCAGTTGCTTGATCAGCCGCGACTCAACGAGCAGCGCCTCCAACTCCGAGCCAAGCACGCGCGTCTCGATCGCGCTCACGCTCTGCAGCAGACCATCCATCTTGTGCGTGTAGCCCAGCGGCTGGCTATAATACGACGCCAAGCGCTCGCGCAGACACTTTGCCTTACCGACATAGATGACCTCACCCGCCGCGTCTTTCATCAGATAGACGCCCGGACGGGTGGGGAAACTCTGGCGCCAGGCGGGGTTGAGATAGAGCTTCCCGGTCGGGCGAGCAGACGGAAAGCTAGAGCGGGCGGGCGGGATCCCATGCAGCACATGCCAGAGATCCTCCAGTGTCTCGCAGCCCTCCTCGCGCGCACGCGCCAGCAGCAGCGCGAAGATCTGGGCCGTGAGCAGGGCGTCGGGGAGCGCGCGGTGGCGCGTGTGCATGGGCAGATGCAGCGCGGTGGCCACGTGGTCGAGCCGGACACGTCGCAGACCGGTGAGATAGCGACGAGCCAGAGTGATCGTATCCACTCCCTCATGGGGGAACGGGGTAGCCAGCCCCCGCGCGCCGGTCTCGTAGTTGAGGAAGCTGAGATCGAAGCTAACATTGTGCCCGACCACCGGACGCTCGCCGATGAACGCGCGCAGGCGTGGCAGCACCACACTCGCGGTGGGCGACCGCGCCACCATCGCCTCACTAATGCCCGTAAACCGCGTAATGAACTGTGGAATAGCGCGCTCCGGATTGATCAAGCGCCGGAAGTGCGCGCCCAATTCGCCATTGCGTACGAGCACCGCACCGACCTCGATCAGCCGGTGACGCCCAGGCGCAAGCCCAGTCGTCTCGACATCCACGACCGCGAACTCAACCTCCTCCAGGCGTTGCGCCGCGGCCTCCCACGCCGCCAGACACCACCGCGCCTCCGCGTCAGAGGCAAACATCGGCGAGGAGCGCAACAACCGGTCGAGCATCACCACCCACGGGCCAATCACTCCAGGCAGCGCTCCCCCCACGCCAAAGACCAACGGGACCAGTTCCGCCGCCGCCAGTGGCTCCCCGCGCGCGGCCAGCGCATTCGCCGCCCGCCGCAACAGCTCGCTATGCTGCCCGTCTGGTGCCTCACCCTCACCCTCGCCCGCATCCGCGTGAGCGGAGACGCCTGGAGCTTTGGGGCGCCGCGTGGAAACCGCCTCTCGTTCCCGCTCTGTCATAGGCGTACCCATCCTCTCCGCCGTCCGCCGCCACCACGCTCGTGCTACACTTCCAGATAGGCCAGAGAGTAGCACAAGCGTTCTTAGGCGTCAACGCGCGTGGCCTGGTGAGAGACAAGCCGGTGCCAGGCGCGCCGGCTCGCGCGTTCTACATACCGGTGGCGCGCATAGCGCGCGAGATCCTAGCAGAGGAGGTGGGCGGGTGGCCACAGCGTTGCGCGTCGTCGAGGCGCACGATCCCCAGGCCTGGAACGCGGCGATGCTGCGCTCCCCAGGGGCGGATCTGCTGCAAGGGTGGGAGTGGGGAGAGTTTAAGCGCCTCAGCGGCGGATGGAAGCCGCTGCGTGTGCTGGCGGAGCGCGACGGCGAGCCGGTGGCTGGCGTGCAACTCCTCTCGCGGCGCGTGATGGGCGCGCCATCGCTCTACGCGCCGCGTGGCCCCTGGTGGCTTGATGAAGAAGGCGTGAACGCACTCGTGCGCTGGCTGCGCCGCAAGCTCGCCTGGCGTGCGCCCTTCCTACGCACCGACCCCCTGATCGAGGACGCCGCCCCACTCATGCGCCTGGGCTTCCGCCGAGCACCGCGCCAAGTGCAGCCACGCGCGACGATTATCGTGGATCTCACACGCGGCGAAGAAGCGATCCTCAATGGCTATGACCGACAGGTGCGCTATAACGTCCGGCTGGCCGAACGCAAGGGCGTGGTCGTCACACGCGGCGGGCGCGAGAGCATCGAGGAATTCTGGAAGTTGCTCAGCGCCACCGCCACGCGCAAGGGGTTCGCCGAGCGCGACCTGAGCTATTTCGAGCACCTGGTCGCGGTCTATGGAGACGCGGCACCGCTCTTCCTCGCGCGGCGCGAGAGCGAGCTGCTCTACGGCGCGCTGGTCGTCGCCTGTGGCCCCTTCGCGTACTACCTCTATGGTGCCTCCGGCGGCGACCGCTCCGCCAAGCCATCGGAGCTTGTGCAGTACCAGGCGATGTGCTGGGCCAAGCGACGCGGCGTTACACGCTACGACATGTGGGGTATTCCGGCCCACCCCACCGAGGACAACCCCCTCTATGGGGTCTACCGCTTCAAGCATGGCTTCGGTGGCCAAACCGCCTTCTATGCCGGGGCGCTCGATCTGCCCCTGATCCCAGTGGTGGGCCGCGCGTCCGGCGCACTGGAAACGCTCGCCCTCAAATCGCTCAGCCTGGCGCATGGCGAGGGCTTCCGGCTCGTGGACCACCTCGCCTAAGACACCCTGCCTGGCCGCGCTACCGCCCCACATGCCAAGCCGACGCACTGCCGCGCCTTCCACGCCCATGTTGGGAGCGCTGGTGCATCTCTTGCTAACCGCACTGCCAGGATCATCCTGTGGGCCGCCCGCGCCAGCGGCAGCGCCAAGAAGCGTCGGACGGCGTAGGAGGCCCGGTGCGAATCATCATCAACGCACAGTTACTATCGCTCGCTCGCTCCTACCGCAACGCGGGCATCAGCCGCTTCATCTCAGCCCTGCTGTGCGGCCTCAGCCAGCTTGAGACCGAGGACCACTTCACCGCGTTGGTCGCGTCCCAGATCGCCGACCAATTAGCGACTACCCTGCCACACATGCGCATCGTCGCGACACAGTGGCCGACGGCAGACGCGGCGCCGCGCGTCGCCTGGGAGCAACTGGCCCTCGCGCCCACGCTGCGCCGCCTGGGCGCGGAGGTCTTTCATAGCCCAGCGCATGCTCTACCGCCGCGCCTGCCATGCCCATCGGTGCTGACGATCCACGACCTCGCCTTCCTGCGCTATCCCCACCACATCCAGCCCGCGCGTCGGCGCTACCTGGCGTGGATCACGCGGCGGAGCGCGCGCCTGGCCACGCGACTCGTCGCCGTCTCAGAGAGCACCAAGCGGGATCTGGTCACCTGGCTAGGCATTCCAGAGCAGCGCATCGCGGTCGTCTATCCCGGCATTGATGAGGATTTCCAGCCCCTCCACGCCGCGGATACGCTGCATGCCTTCCGCGCGAAGCATGGACTGCCACCGCGCTATCTGCTCTTCCTCGGCACGCTGGAGCCGCGCAAAAATCTCGTCGGCCTCGTCGAGGCATACGCGCGGCTGCGCACCCACTTGGAGGATGCGCCACCGCTGGTGATCGCTGGGGGGCGTGGCTGGTATTTTGAGACCCTCTTCGCGCGTGTTCGAGCCTTCGGGCTGGAGCGCGTGGTGCTCTTTCCAGGCTATGTTGCCCGCGAGGAGCTGCCCCTGTGGTACGCCGCCGCGACACTCTTTCTCTACCCTTCACTCTATGAGGGCTTCGGCTTGCCCATTGTGGAAGCGCAAGCCTGCGGCACCCCGGTGATCACCTCGAACCGTGCCAGTATGCCCGAAGCGAGCGGTCCAGCAGCCATACAAGTAGATCCGAGCGACCTGGAGGGGCTGGCACAGGCCATGCAAATCGCCCTCACAGACACGGCACTCCAAACACGCGGGGCGACGGCGGATTCCACCTGGGCGCGCGGCTTCACCCTCCAGCGTATGGCAGTTGGCTATGCCGCGCAATACGCCCTAGCGGGCGCACCGGTAGCCCCCGCGGAACGGATATAGAGCAGGGAGCGCTTATGGACATGGACGTCAAAGAGCGCCAACTCATCGAGAGCGCTCCCTTCACGGCACACATTCCGACCCACATCTCGCAGGCGACGCCGCTCTGGGCCGCCGCCCCGGTGCGCCGCATCGTTCCCGCGCCCGCCGTCGAGGTACGGCTACGCAAGCAGCGCACGCGAGCCGCTCTGGCGCGGACCGCCTTGCTGCTCTTCGACGCGGCGACGATCAACCTGGCCTTCATTGCCGCCTATTTCGTGCGCTACGGACTGTTGAGCGGTGTACGCTTTACCACCGCCTTCGTCAGGGAACCATTCGACACCTTTAGCGAGTTGGAGGGCGTCTTCACCCTTGGCATCCTAGCCGTCCTCTCCCTCAAAGGGTTCTACCGCTTGCGCATCGCCGGCACCTGGTTCCGCCAGTGCGGGATGCTCATCAGTGCGACCACGACCACCTTCGCCGTCTATTTCGCCTATGACTACGTAACCCGCAAGACGGATGTGGCGCTCGATGGCCGCTCGCGCTCCCTGCTGGTTTTCGCCTGGGTCAGCATACTCGTGCTCTTCAGTCTGGAGCGCCTGCTGGCCGCGGGTGCCCTCGGCCTCCTGTATCGCCACGGCACAGGGTTGACCAACCTCCTAGTAGTCGGCTCCGGCCGACCGGGCAAGTTGATGATGCAGTTGATCGCCGCCTCGCCCCACCTTGGATATCGCCTGGTCGGCTTCTTGCATGATCAGGATGGTCCGCCGACAGACTTCGGGCGCTTCCGCGCCCTGGGGAAGGTGCGCGACCTCGACCGCGTCATCGCCAACTACCGCGTCGCCGAAGTGATCATCGCGCTGCCGTCGCACCAGCAGCCGCGGATCCTGCACACGATGCGTCACTGCGAGCGGGCGGGCACCGACTTCCGGCTCGTACCGCAACTCTATGAGCTGAGTCTCTCGCGCATTGACATCAATACCATCCAGGGCATTCCGCTGATCGGCCCGCGCCGCTCGCTCACCAATGCGCTCGAATACCGCATCAAGCACCTCATTGACCGCGTGGGGGCGTTGGCGTTGCTGGTCCTCACCGCGCCCGTCTGGCTGCTCACCGCCCTGACCATCGCCCTCGATTCGCCAGGACCCGTGCTCCTACGCCAACCGCGCATCGGCAAGCATGGCCAACCCTTCCTGTGTTTGAAGTTTCGCTCGATGCGGCCGGG
>JADMIN010001027.1 GCA_015478575.1 Ktedonobacterales bacterium
GCGAACGGACCCAACGGGAACCGTGGTGAAAGAGGCGCGGATGGACGGAATCTACCGCTCAGAAGCCCTGCGGGTTATGCCGCCCCAGCCGGCGCGATATCTTCTTCTCTCCGCGGCGCGTGGGGTGATGCTCTGGTTAAACTGGACAGTGCAGGAGGGACACGGTCTGCCCTGGACACTGCTCGATAGTATCGTCGCGCTCCAGCAGGCGGTGCTCCTCATCGGCGCGATTATCGGGCTGTGGAGGCGGTGGCGCACGACCTGGCCGCTCGTGATCGGCATCCTTGCGGTGACGGGTATCTATATGGCGGTGATTGGCCGTCTCTATCTGCTCGTGCCGATCATGCCGCTGACCATCGTGCTCGCGGCAATGGGCTATGGCCGGATTGGACAGTGGTTGCTTGCACGCTGGCAAGGCCGCGCGTATTCGCTGGCCCGTGAATCGGCAACGTAAGAATTCGCACAGGAGTGAACGCAATTGATGAAGAACGTACGGACGGATAATCCGCACATTTCACCCCCCGATCACGACACACTCGGTGATGAAGCGCCGCCGCGTCGGCCGCTGTGGCGGGCGCTGGTGAAGGAGGCCCGCCCGAAGCAGTGGGTCAAGAACGCCTTCCTCTTCGCTGCCATCGTCTTCGCCAAACAACTGACCAATGCGACCGCGATCAGGCAGGTGCTCGCCGCCTTCGCCCTCTTTTGCCTGGTCGCCTCGGCCATCTACTTCCTCAATGACCTCCATGACCGCGCCGCCGACCGCGTGCATCCCACCAAACGCTTTCGGCCCATCGCCGCCGGGGAGATCAGCGCTCCGCTGGCGTGGGGCGTTGCTCTGCTCATCCTGGCCGTGGCGCTGCCGCTCGCCTTCCTCCTGCGTCCCGGCTTCGCTGCCCTCCTCCTCGCCTACGTCGCCTTGCAGGGCGCCTACACCACCTGGCTCAAGGAGCAGGTGCTCCTCGATGTCTTCGCCCTCGCCGCCGCCTTCGTCCTGCGCGCCATGGCCGGGGCGGTCGTGATCGCCGCGCCGATCTCCCCCTGGCTCTATGTCTGCACCATCCTCCTC
>JADMIN010001028.1 GCA_015478575.1 Ktedonobacterales bacterium
ATGATACATCATAGCCCGCCATATGCCACGGCGACGGGCGCGGCATATCCCTTCAGCGAGACCTTGTGGAGGCCCGCATGACCGACGCGGCAATCCGAACGAACAACCTCACGCGCGACTTCGGGAGCGTGCGCGCGGTAGATTCCCTCACCCTCAGCGTGCCACCAGGCATCATCTTCGGCTTCCTCGGCGCCAATGGCGCGGGCAAGACGACGACCATCCACCTGCTGCTCAGCCTGCTGGAACCAACGCGCGGGCAGGCCGAAGTGCTGGGCTTCGATACGCGCGCCCACGGCGGCGAGATCCGCGCGCGCACCGGCGCTCTGCTAGAGTTCCCCGGCCTGTATGAGCGGCTGAGCGCCGAGCATAACCTCGACTTCTATGGCCGCGTCTGGCACCTCTCCGCCGCTGAGCGTCAGGACCGCATCAAAGCGCTGCTCACCCACCTCGACCTCTACGACCGCCGCAAGGAGCGTGTGGGCACCTGGAGCCGCGGCATGAAACAGAAGCTGGCCATCGCCCGCGTGCTGCTGCACCGCCCCCGATTGATCTTTCTCGACGAACCGACCGCCGGGCTTGATCCCGTGGCCGCCGCCGCGCTGCGCGACGACCTGGCCACGCTGGTCCAGCGGGAGGGCGTCACCGTCTTTCTCAATACCCACAACCTGCCTGAGGCCGAGCGCCTCTGTCAACAGGTGGGCGTGATCCGCCAGGGCAAGCTGCTCACGGTCGGCAGCCCAGATATGCTCCGCCAACAGACGGGCCGCCCACGGGCGGACATTCTCGGCGACGGCTTCACGCCAGAGGTGCTGGCGCTGCTGCGCGCTCGGCCCGACGTGACGAGCGCGACCATGCGCAACGACCACCTCTTGCTCGAGTTGCCTGCCGATGCCAGAGTCGCCCCCATCGTGAGCGCGCTCGTCCAGGCCGGCGCCGAAATCGAAGAAGTGCGGCGCGGCACGGCCAGCCTAGAAGAGGTCTTCTTGACGCTGATGGAGGAGGGCGAGCGATGATGGGCGATATCGTCACGGTCATGCTGAAAGAGTGGCGCGAGTACTTCTCGCC
>JADMIN010001029.1 GCA_015478575.1 Ktedonobacterales bacterium
GCATTGCGCTTCGCCCACCCATAACCGCCGGCGAGTCCCGCCATGAGCGCTAGCAGGGCCACCAAGGCCATCGATTTATTCATGAGAAATCTCCTTGCCCACCGCGGCACTCAACCGGGCAAGGGCCTCCTGGGCCTCGCTCAGTGATTGCCAATAGCGGGTTTCGTAGTCATTGAGGGTCATTTGCGCCTGGGCGAGATTCAAGAAATCCACTTTGCCCACTTGATAACCCGCCACCATGGCGGCGACCGTCTGCGCGGCTTGGGGAAGCAAACTGGTCTTGTATAACTCGGTGTGATGGCGGGCGCGCTGATAGTCGCTGAGCGCCACAGCCACCTCCGCGGCGACCTGAGCCTCGGCCTCCTGCAAGGCATAGCGTTGCGCCATCAACTCGGCGCCGCGCTGGTCCACCGCCCGATCCTGGCGGGTGCCGGAGTGCAGCGGCAAGCTCATGGCGAACATTACGCTGGTGGAATCCTTTTCACCCGGCCACCACTCGTGATTCGCGCCCACCGAAAAATCCGGCCAGTAGTCCCGCCGCGCCAACCCCAATTGACTTTCGGCCGCGGCCACTTGCTGGCGCTGGGCGGTCAATGCTGGACGGTCCTTCTGGGCCTGTTGGATGAGGATCTCGCCCGCTGGCACGGCGGGCAGAGCGCCCTCCGCAGAGGTGGGCAATATAATGGGCGTCGCCGGCGAACGATACAGCAGGGTATTGAGTCGCGCTTCCGCCGTCCGACGTTCGCCTACCCATTCAATTTCCATCTCCAGTAATTTGGAGAGTTCCAACTGGGCCAGCAACACGTCTTGTTGCAGGCCCTCGCCCACCCGGTAACGCGTCTCGGCGACCTTCACCGTTTGCCGCAGCACATCCTGATTTCGGCGTACTATCTCCAGCGCACGGTCGAGAAAAAACACGCGCCACCAGCCCTGCTTCACCTCGCCAGACAATTGCAGGGCCGCTTCCCCGACATCAAGCTGCGCGGCCTCGGCCTCCTGCTCGGCGACCTGCCTCCGCAAACTCAATTTGCCCGGCGCGGGCAAGTCTTGTGTGATACCCACACG
>JADMIN010001030.1 GCA_015478575.1 Ktedonobacterales bacterium
GGTACGAGGACGGGACACCCGCAAGGGGTACGAGGACGGGACACCCGCAAGGGGTGTCGCTACTGATTTTAAGGATAGCAGTACCATGTCGCAACCCTATCGTTTTCTCAATACACATGTACAGAGCGCCGCGATGAATATGGCGATTGACGAGGCAGTGCTGGCGCATCACCTGCGCGACGAAGCGCCGCCCACTTTGCGGGTCTTTCGCTGGTCGCGCCCCTCTATCTCGCTGGGGCGTTTCCAGAGCGTCGAGCGCGAAATGCTGCGCGACGTGTGCGAGCAGCAGGGGGTAGAATTGGTGCGGCGTCCCACTGGCGGGCGCGCCGTCTACCACCGCGACGAGTTTACCTATAGCATCATCATCAGCAAACGGCATGGCGTGCCGCCGGGCGTTGTGGCGGCCTATGCCTATCTCGCGCAGGGGTTGCAGAGCGCGCTCAACCGGCTGGGCGTCCGTGCCGAATTGAGCGATGAGCGCGTCAGCAAAAATCCTTCTGCCGCCTGTTTCGCCTCGTCTACGCAGGCCGACCTGACCAGCGGCGGCTTCAAGCTGATCGGCAGCGCGCAAGTATGGAAGGACGACGCGCTGCTGCAACAGGGATCGCTGCCCCTGGATGATCGGGCGGCAGAATTTTTCGCTATGCTGCGTTTCCCCGATGGAGCGGCGCGTGAGGAAGCCTTAGATGCGTATCGCCAGAAAACTACTCCCCTGCACACTTTTGTCCCACAAGCCTCCTGGGACGATGTGGCGCGCGCTTTTCGCGCCGGTTTCAGTGCCGCGCTGCGCAATGAGTTTGTGGAGGGCGAGTTGAGCGCGTCGGAATGGGCGCTGGCTCAACGCCTGGAAGAAGAGAAGTATCGCAAACTGGAATGGCGCAAGGAACGGGTCAACGTGATCGAGACGATGTGACCAGGGCGGCGGGGTCAGGGTGAGGACAAGCCCCGCTAGCTGTCATCCTGAGCGCAGCGAAGGATCTGTCGTCGGCCCCGCGAGAGATTCTTCGCTGCGCTCAGAATGACAGGAGGGGCGCTCAGAATGACAGGAGGGGCGCTCAGAATGA
>JADMIN010000259.1 GCA_015478575.1 Ktedonobacterales bacterium
CCATCGCCGTGAGCGCGATCATCGCGCTCTTCGCCGTCGCGCTCGGTACGGCCTACCTCATCTCTGGGGGCCAGAGCACACCCCAGCGGACCTCCGCGCTCGGCGGCACGCTGCTGGATGGTCGGCAGGCGCCAACGTTCAAGTTGCATGACCAGACGGGCGCGTTGGTCACGCTCGACTCACTGCGCGGGCATCCTGTCGTGCTGACGTTCATGAACGCGACGTGCGTGCAGGCCTGCCCCCTCCTGGCGCAATACTTGAATTGGACGACACAATTCTTGGGGACGAAGACGGCGGACGTGGCCTGGGTCGCCATCTCGGTCAATCCGCAAAACACCGCCGATGACGCGCGGGGCTTCCTCGCGAAGAATAGGGTGACGATGCCGCTTCGCTTTTTGCTTGGTACGCATGACCAACTGGCGGCGCTCTGGGCAAGCTACCATATCGTCGTCATCCCTGAAAAGGGCGACATCGCGCATACCGCCGGGCTGTATGTGTAGGATAGCCAGGGCCGCGAGCGCGTCTGGCTGGATGAGGGCTTTGATCCGAAGCTCTTGAGTCGCGATCTGCTCACGCTGCTCTCCACATGAGTGGACATGCCAGGAAAGACGGAGGCGAACCCATGTGGAAACGAGGACCCCTGCCCACAACGCCACGGACGCCGCGGCACTTCATGCAACCGAGTGTGAGGGGTGCTCTGGCGGCGGTGGTGGCCGCGGCGCTGGTGCTGCTGCTGGTGGTGCGTGTCATCGCCGCGAGTAGCGCGGCGGCACACCTCGACCGGAGCGGCGTGGTCGGCCGGGCGGCCCCCGATTTCACGATCCAGGTCTGGAATGGTGTGGGCAGCCCAACGGTGCGGCTGGCCAATCAGCATGGGAAGCCGATCGTGCTCAACTTCTGGGCTTCTTGGTGCGTGCCGTGCAAAGAAGAGGCCCCCGTGCTGAGAGCGGCCTGGCAGAAGTATGCGCCACGTGGCGCCGTCTTTATTGGCGTCGCGCTTCAGACGAGCCGCGCTGATCTGATCGGCTTTACCAGCCGCTACCGTATCCCCTATCCCTGCGGGCCGGATACTTCTGGCTCGATCTCAACGGCCTATGGCACCACCGGCATTCCGACCACGATCTTCATTGATCGCGAGGGCGTCGTCGTCAAGAAGTTTACGGGCCAAATATCCGCCGCTGAGCTGAACCAGGATGTGCAAGCGTTGCTCTGGTGAAGGTGGCGCCGCGGGCATCCAGCGCCGCCGAATGCCATGCGGGCGACGCCGTATGAAGCGCGGGCGACGCCGCATGCCGCTCATGGCGCGGGCGGCGTGGGTGCGCGTTCGATGACCGATGGAGTCGTGCGCGCCGGGCCCCGATCTTCACGGCGCTCGTCCTCCTCCGGCTCGTCGCTATACGTCCCCAGGCGGCGCATCCGGTACTCGTGGCGCAGCTCATGACGGCGCAAGCGATAGTCATCCCGCGCGTGGGGCTTCTCGCGGTGGCCCCACTGGCCCCGCGCGCCGCCGGCCATGCCCATCAGCGGGAAGATCAGCCAGAAGAGCCAGCCATGCGAGAACACCAGCGCCGCGATGTAGGCCACCAACAGCAGGCCAAAGATCATGGAGCGGTTGGACTGGCCAAGCACGTGGAGGCGGTCCATGCGCACGGGCACCGCGGCGGACGGATGCCCAGCGGCGCGGCTCGCCTGGCGCTGTCGTTCCAGGTAGGAATCAACGAGCGCTCGATCCATGTCAGGGCCAAGGTCTCGACTAGCGGCGAGCATTGCCTGGAGCTCGGCCCGCGCGTCTTCCTCATGCATTTCAGACAGATCATCTGGCATCGTGCTCGCTCCCTTCCAACCGCGACGTGTCGTGCTTCCACGATCCGCATCGCATGCTCTTCATCAGTATAGATCACCGGTCCACGCGCCGCCATGTGCTGAAGGAGACATCTATCCGCTCTCGGCCTATGACCTTGGTCGCATGTGGCTCGTTCGCTGCCACTCGCATGGCAGAGCATGCTCACCAGTGGGTGCGTACCCCTTGGGTGCGCACCGCCGATGAAGACACCGTGGCGGGGAGGATACACTGAGGCGGAGAGGAGGTGCGCCATGTTGAGTCAGCGGCTCATGCGTGAAGCGCCCACGACGGTGCGGGATGGGCTGGCGCGGCGGCATGCTGGCTCTGATGCGGTGGGAGCGCTGGAGGCGTGGCTGGCGCTGGAGACGCGGCGACGAGCCACGGCGACCCAACATGAGGCGCTGGCCCGCGCCACGCCCGACGTAGCCGCGCCAACGGACGCCCCGGCGATCCAGGCGCGCCGCGCGCACGTGGACGCGCTGCGTTCGGCGCGGCGCGACCTCGCCGAATTGGAGGCAAGCATGCGCGCGCTGGCCTTGCGCCTCCCCAACCTGCCAGACCGGCGGGTGCCTGATGGCGCGGGACCGGCGCAGAGCGTCGTGCTGCGCGAGTGGGGGCAGCGGCCTACGCGCGATTTCGCACTTCGTGCTCATGACGAGTTGGCCACGGCGCTGGGGCTGCTCGACCTGCCGCGAGCCGCTCGGCTCGCCGGCCCACGCTTCCCGCTGCTGGTAGGCGCGGGGGCGCGGCTGGCGCGGGCGTTGGCGGCGCTGATGCTCGATCTGCATGCCACGCATGGCTATGTGGAGGTCGCGCCGCCCCATCTCTTGCGGGCGGAGGCGCTGGAAGGCACAGGTCACCTTCCGCGCCATGAAGACGACCTCTACGCGCTGGCCCACGACGGCCTCTATCTCAGCCCTACAGCGGAGGCGCAACTCGTCGCGCTGCATGCGGGCGAGACGCTGCCAGAGGCCGCGCTGCCCCTCGCCTACACGGCGTGGACGCCTTGCTTCCGTCGCGAGGCCGGTTCGGCGGGCACGGCGACGCGGGGATTGCTGCGCCAGCATCAATTCGACAAGGTGGAGCTGGTGCGCATCACTGCCGCGGAGACAGCGGATGCCGCCTTCGAGACGCTGTTGGCTGATGCTGAGGCCGTGGCGCGGCGGCTGGAGTTGCCGTATCGCGTGGTGGCGCTCTGCGCGGGGGAGTTGCCTTTCAGCGCCGCGCGCACCTCTGACCTAGAGGTCTGGATGCCGAGTCAGGGGCGCTACGTTGAGATCTCGTCCGTCAGCGACTGCGGCGCGTTCCAGGCCCGACGGCTGGCCCTGCGCTACCGGCCCACGAGGGGTGGGCGGGCACGTTACCTCCACACCCTCAATGGCTCGGCGCTGGCCATCGGCCGCACGCTGGCGGCGCTGCTGGAGCACGGGCAGCACGCCGATGGCTCGGTGGCGCTGCCCGCCGCGCTCGCGCCCTACCTGCCAGAGCGGGTGCTGCGCGAGCGGCCAGACGCGCCATAGGATGGCGGGGGGAAGGGCGCCGCGAAGCCACCTCGCGCCGCGCGGGGTGAAGGGCGGCGAAGCGCTCCACCCAAAGGTCGCTATCGCATCTAGATACCTTCAGCGATAGTCTATACTTGCCTCCATAAGCTAGCTTGGGGGGTAACATCCACGCGCCCGCCTTCTTGAACTCCCAGGCATGATGTTCCCCGCGCGCACCACGAATTGCTTTGTTTCATTTCGCGCCTATGACCTTTGGCACTATTTTCCGCCTTCGGGATACGTTGCCAGATTGCGAGGAGGATAGAGCAAGCAGGATTCCCCTATTTCCAGAAAGGAGACGGCGTGACAACGGCGATCGCGCATACCAAGAATAAGCTGGGGCAGCGGCAAGATCTTCTGGATCATCTCACTCGTGTGGCGGACCTCGCGAGAGGCTTCGCCGAGCCACTCGGCGCTGGCGATCTCGCCTATTACGCGGGCCTGCTGCATGACATTGGGAAGTACAATCCCGTGTTTCAGCGGTACCTACTAGAGGCGGAAGCGGGCACCACCAGGCAGCGACACGGCCCTGACCACAAAGGTGCGGGGGCCACACTTGCCCAGACACTTGGCCTCCCACTGCTCAGCTTCCTTATTGCTGGGCACCACGGCGGCATACCCGCACGGGCCGATCTCAAGATCTGGCTGCGCGAGCGTGGCGCGGATCCGGAGGTGACCGCGGCCATCAGGAGCGCACGCGATGCCAATCTGGGACTCCTGGCGGCCCTCAGGCACCTCCAGCCAGGGCACATTCAGATGCCCCACGATGCCGAACTCTTCATCCGCCTGCTCTTCTCGGCGCTAGTAGACGCGGATTTTCTCGATACCGAGTCTCATTTCAACGCGGGCCAACCGACCGACCGCAGCGGCGGCCCCACTCTGGCCGAGCTTTGCACGCACTTTGAGACGTATCAGCGGGCGCACACAGGGCAGCGCGACGATGTCGTCAATACTCTGCGGCACCAGGTATTCGAGCAGTGCCTGGCGGCGGCGGATCTCACCCCAGGCTTCTTCCGGCTCACCGCGCCCACGGGCATTGGCAAGACCCGTTCGAGCCTGGGCTTCGCCCTACGGCACGCACTGAAGCACGGCCAGCGGCGTATCATCTACGCCATTCCCTACACGAGCATCACCGAGCAAACAGCAGATGAGTTCCGCGACATCTTCGCTGAGTTCCCTCGGGCGGTCTTGGAGCATCACAGTGGTCTCTCTCCCAAAGATCCAGACAACCCGGTGCCCTCAGAACTCTGGGGGCGCTTGGCTGCGGAGAACTGGGATGCGCCGTTGGTTGTGACGACGACTGTGCAACTCTTCGAGAGTCTGATGGCCTGCTCCCCTAGCGCCTGCCGCAAACTCCACCACGTGGCGGGCAGCACCATTATCCTCGATGAGGCGCAGATGCTGCCGACGCATCTGCTCGCCCCGCTGCTCGACGTGCTGCGTCATCTGGTGGCACATTGCGGCGTGACGGTGGTCCTCTGCACGGCTACGCAGCCAGCGCTAGATGAGAGCGCGGATTTCCACGGCCTGCCCACCATCCGTGAGATCGTTCCCAACGCGGAGCGGCTCTTCACGATGCTCAAGCG
>JADMIN010000260.1 GCA_015478575.1 Ktedonobacterales bacterium
GTTCACCTCAATCCGCGAGCATATGCCATGCATGGCTGGCTCTGGAAAGTGCCATGGGAGGTAGGGCCAAATTATCGGCAGCTCGTAATGTTACGAGCAGGCAATATATACACTGACGTCCTTCTCTGGTTCAACTTTGATCCAAACGGACCCGATACGCTTAATCCTCTCTTAGATCCCTCTCATCCCGGGCACCCTGTCTCGCAACTCGGTGACAACTGGTCAGAGTGGGGCTCGTACATCTACATTCCTGCGGCAGGGTGCTATTACCTGGAGGCGACCTGGCCACAGGGTCATTGGCGGATTGTGTTCGCAGCTGGCGCATAATTTCTGGTTGGACGAATAGATACCTACAGCAACTTGCAAGATTCTGGATCAGGCAGGGCGTAACCCGCGTGGGCGAACCAGGTGACCGCATCGTCGCGAGTGATGGCCTCCACTGCCAGGCGGGTCGCCGCCAGCAGCGTCTCGCGGGTGCGCCCCCAGCCCGCGCAGTAGCGCCTGGATCTTGGAGAATGCCTGCTCAATGGGGGGGAGATCGGGCGAGTAGGGCGGCAGGAAGAGCACCTCGCAGTGGAACGCCGCGATGGATTCGCGGGCGCGCGTGCAGGTGCATGCGCTGGCATGGCCGTGATACACCACAGTCTGCAGCCGCGAGCGGTCGGTCTCGGAGAACGTGAGGATCGGCGCCGCATCGGAAGCGCTCATGGGAGTAGACGGTAGCATGAGTCGTAGCGTGCATTCACGCACCTTTCATTGCCATCAGTCTACTCCGTCTGTCAACTACAATCTGGACTGAGTACTAGGAGTATCCGTCGAGCATTTCAACTCATGACACTCTAAGCACCGCTCCTCTGCCTCATCCACGCCCCCTCTTGCCCGCCCTTCAGCTCACGATACGCACATCACCATCGCCTCGCCACCGCCCCTTCGCGCCGCCCACCGCCCCTTCCAAGAGGAGATGCTCTCGCTCGCGGCCCATGTTCTGCTACACGGGTATATTAGGCGTATACACAGGCGAGAAGCGCGTGTATACTGACGCCACGCGAGTGGCGCCCGGCCCACCTCGGCGGGCGGGCGGAGCGTGAGTGATGGGCGAGAAAGGTGGCAGATATGGGCGGAAGCACCGAGCGTTCGATGGTGTCCCAGCCGAGGAGACGCAGTACTCTCGGCTGCCTCGCGCTGCTTCTCGCCGTGCCGGTGGTGGCCTATGCTATTCTGTGGCTCTACAGCCTCCTCAGCACGCTGCTTGATGTGGCGGCCCCCATCGTCGCCGTGCTGCTCGTCGCACTGGTGCTGGCGGTCGCTGGCCCGCTGCTGCTGTTGCGCGCTGGGCGGTCGCTAGGCCCCGTGCTGGGTGATATAGCGCGCGCGCTCTGGGCGTGGCTGCGGCGCACGCGGCTGGTCCGCTGGATCGCGGCGCACTTCCCTCGGCTGACGCGCTTCCTGATGGACCGGCTGGCGCCCGCGCGCGCCACCGGGCTGGGGCTGACCGTCCTCGTGCTGGTGGCCAGCGCGGGCGTCTGGTTCTTTCTCACGCTGCTGCTGCATGTGGTGACGGGCGGCACAGTCGTCGGCACGGATACGCGCGTCATCAACCTCGTCGCCACCCTGCGCACGCCCGCGGCTGATTCGGTGATGTATTTCATCACTTATCTTGGCAGTGTGCCGACGGTGCTGGTCGTCACCGCCATCGCCGTTATCATCAGTCTGCTGCGGGCGCGCTATGAGGATGCCCTGCTGGTCTTCCTCGCCCTGGCCGCCAGCACGCTCTTCTTCGTCGGCGTCAAGCTGTTGGTGGCCCGCCCTCGCCCGCCGCTGGAGGACGCGCGCATCATCCAGGGCGGCTTCAGTTTCCCCAGCGGCCACTCCACCATCTCCGCCGCGGTCTATGGCACGATCGCCTATCTGCTGATCCGGAGCGTGCGGCGCGAGTGGGTGCGGGCGCTCGTCGCGGTCGGTACGGCGCTGCTCGTGCTGGCCATCGGTGTCTCGCGTGTGTATCTGGGCGTGCATTATCCTAGCGATGTCGTGGCCGCGTGGACGGCGGGCGCGCTCTGGGTGCTGTTGGTGATCGCGACAGAGGATATCTGGCCCTCGCGTGTCGCGCGTCCGCTGCCACCACGCCGTCGCGCCTTCGATGCCACGGCGGCGCTGGTGCTGGTGGTCCTGGGCATTGGCCTCCTTGCCGCCGACTACCGCCAGCTTCCGTCGCCGCCGGTGGTGGTGGCTCCCTCGCCAGAGGTCATTCTGGTGGATGCCGTGCCCACAACCGTGGAAAATCAACTGCCCCATTACACCGAGGGCCTCTTCGGCAGTCGGCAGGAGCCGGTCAGCCTGCTCTTCGTCGGCACGCGCGCCGAGATCGAGGGGGTCTTCCGCGCGGCGGGCTGGACGGAGGCGACGCCATTTGGCTTGGGCAGCGTCGTGAGTGCCACCTCCGCGAGCATCAGCGGGCGCGGCGATCCGGCGGGGCCGGTCACGCCCTCATTTCTGGGGGATGAACCGAATGCGCTGGCCTTCAGTTTGCCAGTGGGCAAGACATTCGCGCAACGCCACCACATCCGCCTCTGGACCACCACTGTCGTGACCAGCGGCGGGCTGCCCATCTGGGAGGCGACGGCCAGCTTCGATGAGGGCTTTGAGCTGGCGCCTCGCACCGGCTTCCCGACGCACCGCATCGCGCCAGATATTGACACCGAGCGCACCTTCATCGTCGGCAGTTTGGTGGATACGGGCCGGGTCAGCAGCGAGCGGACCATTCAACTGGTGCCGGCGGAGCGCGGTCGCAACTTCGCGGGCGATCCCTTCTTCACGGATGGGCAGGCGATCATCTTGGGGCTGGACGCGGCAGCGTAGGCGCGGCGGCGAGCGGGAAGCAGACGCGCTCCGCGCGCGGGGAGCCAGGGAGCGGGGGCAGCGACGCGGCTGCCCTTTCCCCTCGTGGGGGCAGGGGGTGAGGGCTTACTTCTTCGCCAGCAGCAGCACGCCAAGCCCGGCGAAGAAGAGCACTTCACCTGTGCCGCCAAGGGTATTGGCCATATAGCTGTTCGGCATGCCCTTGGCCATCAGCAACAGCAGCAGCCCGATGCCCAGCACGCCAAAGAGCAGCTTGATACCGCCACTCATCTCGCCCATCTGGCGCCCTCCTTTGCTCAGTCCATGTGCTCAGTCCATGTGCTCAGTCCATGTGCTCAGTCCTTGCCCAGCCGCGCTCCTGGCTGGCTGAGACGTTCCCCCGCAAGTCGTATGCCGCGGCTGTCGCATGCCCCCCTAACGAACTCAGACAAACGAACCCGGCGGGAAGGCGCTGTGTCTTCCCGCCGGGCTGGAGTCGCGCGAATGGGATCGTTCGCTCGGGCGACGCGGTCGCTACCTGGCCGCTGTCTTGGGGCGGTCGAGATACGCGATGAGGGCGGCGAGGGCGAGCAATGGGCTGGCCAGGATCGCCCCGAAGCCAGCGACGTAGATGAAGCCGGCTGCCGCAACCAGCATCAGCAACGCCCCGGCCCGCGGCTTGAAGAGGGTGGTGAGCGCGCCCACCAGGCCCACGACGAAGGCCATGAAGCCGATGAAGCCATGCGATTGCGGCACCGTCGTGCTCAGTAGGGCATGTTTGCCCGAAATGACGATCGAAACGATGAGCAGGATTACGGATCCGATCAAGCCGATAGCCGCGGCGACGACGCGAAGCACAGCCTTGCCGGCTTCTTCGACTTCCCTCATGAGTGCCCTCCCTTTGGAGACTGCCGCTGGCCCGGATGCCGGGCCGCGGACCACAACAACGGTGCCCGCCGTTCCCCGTGCGCTCGCGGCGGGGTGGCCGACGACCTAGGGGAAGCATACTGGGTGCGGGGGTGGTTGTCAATGCGCCAAAACACGTCTTCGCGTCTCGGCGCGCGCCCCTCGCCTGTGACTTCCCCTCGTGTATCCTACGCACGTGCGCATACGGGAGTTGTTTGTCTCCCGCGTGATGTGGGCGGCAATCATCCCTTTCCTACCAGCGCCCCCGCCTCGCCTGGGCGGCGTGGGCTGGCGGCGAACCTGGGCGGCGTGGGCGTTAGGCGGTCTAGCGCTTCACGCCCTTGATATTGCGCACGGTCACGGTGCCAGCGACACAGAAGATGACGAACGAGATGAAGAGCGTTGAGTAGCCCAACGTGCCGAAGCCAAAGGTTGTGAGCAGCCATGCGCCAAAGACGACCGCCAGCACCTGCGGAATGGTCAGGCAGATGTTCCAGACGCCCATATCACGCGCGAAGGTCGCCTCTGAGGGCAGCACATCGGCCACCAGCGCCCAATCCACACTGACATACGCGCCGAAGCCCAGCCCAAAGATGGCCGCCGCGCCCAGAGCGAGCGCGAAGACGTGGCCGGGCACGAGGATCGGGGCCAGCACGAAGGCGGCGCCCACCACCGCCATGAACGCGCCGGAGATATAGACCATGCGCTTGCGCCCCACGCGGTCAGAGGCCCATCCCGCCAGCGCCGTGCTGAGCGTGGCGGCGACCGTCAGCAAGATCAGGAACTGGCTCGTGCCCTTGGCGGGGTCCACGTGGGCGACATCGCGCATATAGTATTGCAGGTAAAGCTGGACGATAAAGACGCCCATCATGACGAGGAAGCGGGTCGCTAGCACCCAGCTAAAATCGGGGTTGCGCCGTGGGTGGAAATCGAAG
The DNA here is from genome assembly GCA_015478575.1 of Ktedonobacterales bacterium. Classification (GTDB taxonomy): domain Bacteria; phylum Chloroflexota; class Ktedonobacteria; order Ktedonobacterales; family JADMIN01; genus JADMIN01. The sequence continues at coordinate 4,680 of JADMIN010000260.1, forward strand.
GCGCGTGCCGCGCCGATGCCGGCGATGACCACGCCGACGAACTGGATCACCTGCACCGACTTATCACTGGTGGCGATGCCGACCAGCGAGAAGATGCCCTGGAGCGCGGCGACGGCGACGATCACCGCGAGCACGGTCAGCACGAGGTCGCGCACGGTATGGGCCTCAGCCGTGCGCCGCGCCGCCGTCATCTGGCTCGGCTGCCACGGTGTCTCGCGCACCAGCAGCACCGTCAGCAGCGCCATGAGCAGCACCACGCCCGCGATGACCACGTAGCCGAAGAC
>JADMIN010000261.1 GCA_015478575.1 Ktedonobacterales bacterium
AGCCGCGGTCGGTCGTCAGCCAGGGGTGGTTGGCCGTGGTGGCGATCGTCTCGTCGCCTGTGATCGTCGGGGCACTGCGCGTCGTGGTAGAGGCGCTCGATGTGGTGGCACCTGCCGACGACAGCGGTGGGGCCTGGCTGCCATGGCTGACCACCGCCACCCGCCGCGCCTTGCGCACGCCAGACACGGCCGTGTCGGTGTCCGTGTCCCTCGTCATGCGCAGCGTCACCGCGAAGAGATTGGTATCGTGCTGGATCCAGGTCGCTTGCACCGTCTGCGCGGACGCTTGGCCCGTCGTCGGGTCAAAGGCCCTCACCTGGTCGCCTACTCGCACACGCGCGATGGGCTGGCGGCTGCCATCGGCCAGGGTGACGAGCGTCTCGGGGGCGAAGGAGAGATTGCCGCAGCCCGGTCCCGCCGTGTCCCCCTCGCCCTTGCCGACGCTCGCGAGATCCCCCGCCGCGCGGCCCGCGTCGTCGCCTAGCCGCCGCACCGCCGCCGAGCGCCGTGCGGAAGGCTAGCCCTCCCGCCGCCCCTGCCCCACCGGTCAGCGCGCCAAAGACCACCGCCATGCTCGCGCTTTAGGCGAGATGGGAATACGCTCTGATGGGAGGGTGGTTCAACAGGCAAGCGCACCGAGAGAGACGCCTGCCACTGACAAAGCCGAGTAGTTGAGTCCGGCCCCTGCGAGGGCAGGCTGCCGCTGGAACGCACCATTCCCCCATGCCCTCTGCACATACCGAGCGCTAGTACTGGCCCTATGCCTCCCCTGAGTTAGCTTCCTTGATGAGGGCGACTTTGAAGGTATGGCAATAGAAGCTGAGCTTATCCTCTTCTACCTCGCGAATGTGGTAATGCAGGCGGTCCCATTGACGGTCGTGAATCGGCTGAATGTCCAACTGTGGAAGCTGCATGTATCCGCCACTTTCGAAGCGAAGCTGCTCGATGCCAGTGAATTGAAGCAGAAGCTTCTCACGTGGGCCTCCTTTCCGCGCGCCAAGAAGAATGGTGAGCTTCAAAGTCGCCTGTTCCACAGAGCTATCCGCATGCTGTTCTAGGTCAAAGCGCTCTAATTCAGTAAAGCGGAGGGGGTGCAATCCCTGGTAGTGGGCTATCAAATCGTCTGATTCCGCCATTTGTTACCCTCGTCTTCATTATCCACACTTCATACCACTTTACCGTGTGCCAGACCAGTGTACAGCATGGAGTTATATGCCACCAAGGCGAGGGATCCATGCTGTCACTGACTACCTACCACAGCGGAATCACCGAACCAACTGGGGCCCTCGTGCTCGAGCAGGGTGCTGATGCCTGAGGTCAACCCAAATACTCTCCCGGAATGTGAGACCCCACTTCCCTACCAGCCTCGTATCCTGGTCCGTAGTCATAGAGATGGTAATGTACATCCGATATGCCTTGAAGCGGATCGCCCGCGTTATAGTCAGTGCGCGCGATCAATCTGCCATAGTCGTCGTAGTTTGCTCTCCAAGGCTCGACTCGGCCGATGTCGTTGACATACACACCGTCGCGTACGCTACTCGGCGCTCCCATCTTGGGAGCTTACCGGCCAAGTAGTCACCCGGTTGGCCAGGGTCGATGTCAGCCGAGCGTCCGCCGATGTAACCGCGCGGATTGTACTTGCCACTTCCAGCAGTTGTGCCTCCATCCCCCCCACAATTATGCACCACGTACGCGCCGGTGCCCACCGCGAAGTCATGCAGCGCGCTGACGGTGAGATCCCACCTCGGCGCCGTGCCCGCCACCGCGCGTAGCCCGACGACGGTGGCCGTGCCGCCATCCACCCGCCGCACGCGCTCACCCAGGGTCAGGCTGCCCGCCTGTGCCCAGCCGCGGTCGGTCGTCAGCCAGGGGTGGTTGGCCGTGGTGGCGATCGTCTCGTCACGTGGGCTGGCTGGCGCCGTGGTAGAGGCGCTCGACGTGCTGGCGCTTGCCGACGGCGGCGGAGGGGCCTGGCTGCCTGGCTGGAGATGTATGGCCAGGCAGCGTCTTACCGCCGCTACCTGGCCCTGCGTGGTCAGGCGGTCTGGAGCACGTAGATGGTCTTAGCATGATCCGAACAGTGAAATAGGAAGACGGCCACAAAATTCCCTAGCTGCTCCCATGCCGTCTCTATGTCCTCCATGGTCAATACCCACTCAGGCCGTACCTCCTCGATGATGGCACGCAATACCCCTTTGGCCCGTTCCGCGCTCCCGTGCTCCTGCAAGAGCCGCTCATGCGTCAATTCACCCATATACCTGGCGAAGTCATCATGGCAGACTGGCCACTCGTTGTTCTGGAGCCAAGGTACCGGCGGTGTGTGGGCAAGTTTGTCGATGCGGGAAGCTACGAGGTCTGTTCGCTGCTTGTGGCTCCAATCAGGGTGGGCTACATCCACCGCTCGCGCCAGTGCGCGCTTCACCCATTGTGGGATCGGCGCACGCGCTCTACCCGCTCGCAGACAATCGGCACATGTCGCCGTTGCGTTGTCTTCGCCAGGAGTGCGCTCTAGACGCACGGCGGGTATCGTGGGGGAGCGCCCGCAGTGTTCACACGCCTCTGCGTGTAACTGCGCCCCTTCTGGGAAGGTAGGAAAGTACTCGAAGGCATACATGGTCACTTCGCCCCCCATCGTCCGCGATCCCATTCCCCTGCCCAGTAATCCCACTTTTGAGCCGCGAACAGATCACGGTCGATCCGAGACGAGTAGCCTGTGCCCAGGAAGGGGTGGTTGGCCCTGAAATTGCCCCTTCCTCGGTGTTCAAATGGGGTCATTTCCTCGAACGGCCCTTCCGGAGCCTGATTGATGTGATGGATCTCGATAGATTGGCCGGTCGTTTTCTCGGTGGGAGCAGCTCCACGCTCCTGAGGAGGAGATAGGAGATCATCATCAACCCGTCGCCGCATTCGTTGGCCAATGAAGCTCTTGTTCTCTCCACCACAATTATGCACCACGTACGCGCCGGTGCCCACGGCGAAGTCGTGTAGGCGGCTGACCGTCAGGTCATACCTCGGTGCCGTGCCCACCACCGCCCGTAGCGCCACCACCAGCGCCGTGCCGCCATCCACCCGCCGCACGCGCTCACCCAGGGTCAGGCTGCCCGCCTGTGCCCAGCCGCGGTCGGTCGTCAGCCAGGGGTGGTTGGCCGTGGTGGCGATCGTCTCGTCGCCTGTGATCGTCGGGGCACTGCGCGTCGTGGTAGAGGCGCTCGATGTGGTGGCACCTGCCGACGACAGCGGTGGGGCCTGGCTGCCATGGCTGACCACCGCCACCCGCCGCGCCTTGCGCACGCCAGACACGGCCGTGTCGGTGTCCGTGTCCCTCGTCATGCGCAGCGTCACCGCGAAGAGATTGGTATCGTGCTGGATCCAGGTCGCTTGCACCGTCTGCGCGGACGCTTGGCCCGTCGTCGGGTCAAAGGCCCTCACCTGGTCGCCTACTCGCACACGCGCGATGGGCTGGCGGCTGCCATCGGCCAGGGTGACGAGCGTCTCGGGGGCGAAGGAGAGATTGCCGCAGCCCGGTCCCGCCGTGTCCCCCTCGCCCTTGCCGACGCTCGCGAGATCCCCCGCCGCGCGGCCCGCGTCGTCGCCTAGCCGCCGCACCGCCGCCGAGCGCCGTGCGGAAGGCTAGCCCTCCCGCCGCCCCTGCCCCACCGGTCAGCGCGCCAAAGACCACCGCCATGCTCGCGCTTTAGGCGAGATGGGAATACGCTCTGATGGGAGGGTGGTTCAACAGGCAAGCGCACCGAGAGAGACGCCTGCCACTGACAAAGCCGAGTAGTTGAGTCCGGCCCCTGCGAGGGCAGGCTGCCGCTGGAACGCACCATTCCCCCATGCCCTCTGCACATACCGAGCGCTAGTACTGGCCCTATGCCTCCCCTGAGTTAGCTTCCTTGATGAGGGCGACTTTGAAGGTATGGCAATAGAAGCTGAGCTTATCCTCTTCTACCTCGCGAATGTGGTAATGCAGGCGGTCCCATTGACGGTCGTGAATCGGCTGAATGTCCAACTGTGGAAGCTGCATGTATCCGCCACTTTCGAAGCGAAGCTGCTCGATGCCAGTGAATTGAAGCAGAAGCTTCTCACGTGGGCCTCCTTTCCGCGCGCCAAGAAGAATGGTGAGCTTCAAAGTCGCCTGTTCCACAGAGCTATCCGCATGCTGTTCTAGGTCAAAGCGCTCTAATTCAGTAAAGCGGAGGGGGTGCAATCCCTGGTAGTGGGCTATCAAATCGTCTGATTCCGCCATTTGTTACCCTCGTCTTCATTATCCACACTTCATACCACTTTACCGTGTGCCAGACCAGTGTACAGCATGGAGTTATATGCCACCAAGGCGAGGGATCCATGCTGTCACTGACTACCTACCACAGCGGAATCACCGAACCAACTGGGGCCCTCGTGCTCGAGCAGGGTGCTGATGCCTGAGGTCAACCCAAATACTCTCCCGGAATGTGAGACCCCACTTCCCTACCAGCCTCGTATCCTGGTCCGTAGTCATAGAGATGGTAATGTACATCCGATATGCCTTGAAGCGGATCGCCCGCGTTATAGTCAGTGCGCGCGATCAATCTGCCATAGTCGTCGTAGTTTGCTCTCCAAGGCTCGACTCGGCCGATGTCGTTGACATACACACCGTCGCGTACGCTACTCGGCGCTCCCATCTTGGGAGCTTACCGGCCAAGTAGTCACCCGGTTGGCCAGGGTCGATGTCAGCCGAGCGTCCGCCGATGTAACCGCGCGGATTGTACTTGCCACTTCCAGCAGTTGTGCCTCCATCCCCCCCACAATTATGCACCACGTACGCGCCGGTGCCCACCGCGAAGTCATGCAGCGCGCTGACGGTGAGATCCCACCTCGGCGCCGTGCCCGCCACCGCGCGTAGCCCGACGACGGTGGCCGTGCCGCCATCCACCCGCCGCACGCGCTCACCCAGGGTCAGGCTGCCCGCCT
>JADMIN010000262.1 GCA_015478575.1 Ktedonobacterales bacterium
CCTCTCCTCGCTGGGTCAGATCGCCCAGCGGCGGGGCAAGCTCGATGAGGCCGAGCAGCTCTATCGCCATGGGCTGGCGATCTTACGCGAAGTCCAGGATATGCTGGATCAAGCGGTCCTGCTGGAGATTCTTGGCGAGTTAGTCGCTGGTAAGGGCGATCGCGAGGAAGGGTGCGCGATGCTGGGGGAGGCGGCGCGGCTCTATGACGAGATGGGCGTGCCCGGAGGAGACGAGGTGCGTGCGACGGCCCAGCGGTTGGGCTGTGGGTAATCGGGGGAGGGCATTGCACGACGCCAGTCGGCGGATTGAGCATCCGCCGACCTCGAGGTTGAGGCAACCATCGTTCCCTTCCTAACCGCGCAAAGCCGCTGCGAGACCGCCAGATTTGGCCGATTTGCCTGAAAAGCACATGCCCCAAGTGCCGATCAGATCAGCACTTGGGGCTAGTTCGCGATTCGGGGGGGTGACCGATGGGGCTCGAACCCACGACCTCCAGAGCCACAATCTGGCGCTCTGCCAATTGAGCTACGGCCACCATTAGGGAAGTGCTCTCGCGACCACTTCCGCCCCCGTAGTATAGCCCGTCCGGCGTGGGCCTGTCAACCTAGCTTGCGCCAGGCGGGCGGCTCAGGTCACAGATGGTGCCCAGCAACAGGCGCGAGCGCCTGTGCGTCCTGAGGGTGGCGGTCTTCGCTCTATCCGCTAGCTCGTCAGTTCGCGCACGATTGCTTGGACGCGACGGCCATCAGCGCGGCCCTTCGTCTCACGTGAGGCGGCGGGCATCACCTTGCGGAAGTCTGGCCCCTGCTCTTCGACGAGGCGCAGCACGATGACGCGAATCGCGTCGTCCGTGAGGCGCGCGGGCATATACACTTGGAGGAGTCCCGCCTCACGCTCTTCCTGATCGGCCAGTGTGGCGCGCTGAGCGTCGCGGTAGATCTTGGCGGCCTCTTCACGCTGCTTGATCTGCTTCTCGAGGATGGCCACGCGGTCGCGCTCGGTGAGCGGCTGGCGGTGCTGAGGGTGCGCCGAGTCCGTGCGCGCGACCTCTTCATTATGGAACGCGCCCAGCGTGATGCGCAGCGTATCTATACGCACCTGATCGCGCTGGCGCAGGGCATCTTTCAGGTCGGCGCGCAGGCGGGACTCCAACTCAGAGGCCGATGCGGTCTGTGGGTCTGTCATGGTCGTGTCCTTGCTCCTTCTCGGACACATCGTATCACATGCTGGCTGCCCTTTGTCGTACGAGCACGTAGGCCGACCCATCGCCAGGGAGCAGCGACTTCGCTGGCGTCGTCGTCTTGGCTGGCGCGCTGGTGGGCGAGGCGCTGGGCGGGGCGGAACTCGCGCCGGTCTTGGGTGTGCTGAGTTTGAAGTAGCCGAAGGCCGCGGCGGCGCCGAGCAGTAGCATGAGGAAGATCACCGCCAGCGACTTCCCCACCGAGCCACCGGACCGCTCCACCTCAGCATCGTCTTCATAGCGCCAGGTGCGCTGGTCCATACGGGCGCCACGCGGCACGCGGCGTGGGTCAACTCCGCTGGGCCGGACACGTCGTGGCGGCTCCTCGTCCTCCCAGAGGCCACTGGGGCGCGCGGGCGGACGACCGCGCCCGCTGGAGGAGCCGCGCGGGTCGCCGCCAGCCCCGCTGCCCATGCCGCGTCCGCGTGGTGAATACCCGGCATCGTCACGAGTTGGTGGGCGCGCGCCCCGCGCGGAGCGGTTGCCCCCACGCGGCCCATACCGGTCGTCCTCGTCGTCATAGGCAGCGCGCGATGGGCGACGGCTGGGAGGGCCGCCGCGTGGGGGACCGCCGCGTGGGGGGCCACCACGCTCATCATTGTCCCAGCCACGGCCGCCAGCGTCCGACCGGCGGCGCGAGCGATCCGACCCGCCAGGATTGCGCGATGAAGAGCCAATTGGTCTGCTTGGCGGCGCGGCCTGGGAACGAGGCCGCCCATCACGCGACGAGCGCCGCCGCTCCCACGAGGCATCATCATCCGACTCTTGCCTGCCCATGCCTCTTGCCTCCCATGATGCGGACCACGCGGCATCCCCTCGCCGCGGTCACGGTCGGGATAACGTGTGCCAGGCGCACATTCTGCCAGTGTGGCTTCCAGGCGAGTGTATCACACGCCGTCAAACGCTGGGCCACTATGACCCAGGAGTACAGTATGGATTTTCGTGGCGATCCGCCTGCTCACACCCTGGCCACGGTGATGCTGAAGCGGCCACGCCTCCGGGTGTCGCCTACTCGTGGTCGGGTTCGCGCTCCGGCTCGCGCTCTGGCTCGCGCCGTGGCGGCGTGGGCGGCGTTGGCCCGACGACGGCGCCGGTCATCCCGCCGAGCAGCACGGTGCCGCGCTCCTCGTGCGGGATGGGCGTGCGCTCAAGCTCCTCGCGCAGCGCCTTGACGGCCGACGCGATGGCCCGCGTGTCGCCGCCGGGCAGCACCAGCCCCGCCACGCCAAGATGGACGAGCGTCCGGACGCTCTCGGCCTCCGGTGGCCCCGCCAGTGTGACGAGCGCGGGGAAGCGGAGCGATTCCATGATGAAGCGGAGGCGGGTGAATGCGGTCACACTTAGCCGCGCGAGGTCGGCGGCGCTCAACTGGAGGCGCACGAGGGCGGCCTGCGCCGGAAGCAGGCTCTGGCCGCGCAGCAGCAGCAGCGCGAGATCATCGCTGGGTGGGTCTACGGTGATCACCCGGTCAAAATGCTCGACCTCTTCGAAAAGCGCCCGCGCGGGCATGTCAGGGCCGAAGATCACAAAGCTCGCGCCGGCATCCTGGGCACCTTTCACCAGACCATCACCCACACTGGCACCGAGGTCCACCCCCCAGAGCGTCTCGGTGCCGGCCAGCGCGCTCGCCGTGCCACTCCCCTTGGCGCCTGGTGCCCAATCGGTGAGAATGATGGCGTCGGCGCCGTTCTTCGCCGCGGCCTCGGCGGCGGCGGTATCGCCGCCGCGTAGCGTGACCAGAATCGCCGCTGGGCGCGCCACGCGCGTGGGACCCTGCGTGCGCCCTAGGAAGCCGAAGCCGCTCCCACTCGATTGGCTGACATGCTGTAGTTTATCAATGAGCTTGCCCATCGTGGATGCATCCTCCGTCGTGTGCTCGTCACTGGGGATTTTGCGCACAGCGTCCCTGCGCAGCCGATCCCCGCGATGTTGCGCGATTGCACTGCATTATAGCAATCTCTGCCGACCACCGGCCACGAGGCTCCCATCTCCTGCCCTTTCCTCGGCAAGGGAAGGGAGAGATGGGGGCTATGTGACGCGCACGGTGAAATCAATGCCAGCGCTGGGCGGCGCGATCCCTCAGTGAGAAGATGGCCACGGTTAGGAGACGTTGACGGTGAAGGTCATCAGGGCGGCGTAGGCGGGGCAGGCCTTCTCTGGCTCGCAGAGCGCCGTGCCCGTCAGTGAGATGATGGCCGTGCCCGCGGAGCGCGCACGCCAGCTCCAGACGCAGAGGTGGTGCTGGGTGTCAAATACGCCTTGCTCCGCCTGAGGCGTGAGGTTGCTCAGGCTGCTCGATGATGTGGTGAGCGTCCATTTGGTGGTGGAGGCCACCTCGACTACGACCAGCTCGCCCACTTGCGCGCCGCCGGTGCGGTTGGGGGTGTTCGCGGTTAGGATGAGTGCGGGCGTGGCGAGGACGGGCGTTTCCTGGGGGCCGGGGCAAGGTTTCACGGTGGGGCCAGCGGGAGTGGATGCGACGCCGCACCCGGCGAACAGCAGGGCTGCCAGCGCCAGCGCCGCGCTGAGCCATTTGGCGCGCGCAATCCAATGCCACTCGGTCTGGAGATGCCATACGGGAGTCGTGGGTATCTGTGTCGGTCTCTGTCGCTCGAACATAGGGCCTCCATCAAGACCTATTCGCTGCGCGTTCACACAGCACTCAGCCAGCGTAACATATGCCCAGCGGCGGGGGTGACGTTCTCGCGCGCCGAAGATCAGCTAGTGGAGAGGTCTCTCCTCCATGACCTGCCCGCGATCGAATGCGGCGCGATGACAGATACGAGACGTGGGAGGGCACGCGGGAGTTCCCGCGTGCGGCTGGCGCTTGGCGCTGCCCACCGCTGGCATGGTACGATACACCGTATGTTTCCGTCCGGCCAGGCAAGAAGAGGGGGATGATATGGGTGAGCCACCACGGCACCAGACGTTGATACCGCTCTTCGAGGAACTGCGCGGCGCGCGTGTGGTGTTGCGTCCGTATCGTCTGGACGACGCGGCGCCGCTCTTCGAGGCGATAGATGAGTCGCGCGAGCACCTGAGCACTTTCCTCTCCTGGGTGAAGGACCACCAGACCGTGGATGACACGCGCGACTTCATCGTGCGCGCCCAGGCGAATTGGCTGCTGCGTCAGGAGTTGCACGTTGGTATCTGGGAGGCGGCGACGGGCCACTGTCTTGGAGGCACGGGCTACTACCACATGGGTGATGCCTCGATGTGGGATGTCGGCTCCTTTGAGATCGGCTACTGGCTGCGCGCATCCGCTGAGGGGCAAGGCTACATGACTGAGACAGCGCGGCTGCTGACCGATTATGCTTTCGAGGCGCTAGGAGCCAACCGCGTCGAGATCAACTGCGATGCCCGCAATGTGCGCAGCGCGGCGGTGCCGCGGCGGTTGGGCTTCGTGTTGGAGGGTTGGCTGCGTAACCAGATACTTGCCTCCGATGGCACGGTGAGCGATCGCTTGGTCTTTGCGCTCACACGCCTCGAGTGGCGCCCGCTGGCCGACCACTAACATCCGCCACATATCCGCTCGCCTCCAGCGCGAGGAGCTTCAGGCCGGTACGTCTGTGAGAGAGAGGACCACGTGATGGAGACACCATACCGCACGCTCATTCCGCTCTTCGAGGAACTGCATGGCGAGCGCGTCGTCGTGCGCCCGTACGCTGCCGATGACGCCGCGGCGCTGCGCGAGGCGTGGCCAAGAGG
>JADMIN010001031.1 GCA_015478575.1 Ktedonobacterales bacterium
CCTATAGCCAGCGCGCGGGCCACGACCTGAACTATATCGGCTATGCGGGACTGCTCGCGCACCTGACGCGGCCCGGCCAGCCGCCGACCCTGCCAGGCGCGCAATTCGCCGATATCGCCGGCGGCGCGCTGATGGCGGTGGTGGGTGTACTGGCGGCGCTGGTCGGGCGCGGGGCCACCGGCGCGGGGCAGGTGGTGGATGTCGCGATGCTCGATGGCACGCTGGCGCTCCTCCCGCTGCTCGCCTCGATGACGCTGAACGGTCTGCCAGAGCCAGCGCCAGGGGACGGCTGGCTCTCTGGCGCACTGCCTGGCTACAACGTCTACGAGACGGCGGATGGCCGGTATATCACGCTGGCCGCGCTGGAGCCGAAGTTCTGGGTGGCGTTCTGCTGGCGCGTGGAGCGCCCCGACCTGATCGCGCGGCATCTCCCACGTGATACCGAGGAGCGCCGCCAGGTGGAAGCGGAATTGGCGGCGCTCTTCCGCACGCGCACGCGCGATGAGTGGGTGGCGGCGCTAGGTGATGCGGAGGTCTGCCTGGGACCAGTGAATACGCTGACCGAGGCGCTGGCCGATCCGCAGGTGCGCGCCCGCGGCATGGTGGCGGCAGCGGATGGTGAGGCGGGGAGTGCGGGTAAAGGTGATGGCGTCGCGCTGCGCCTCGCGCCGCTGCTCGGTGGGGCGCCCTTCACGGTGCGCTCTGGCCTGCCAGCGCTGGGCGCGCACACAGCGGAGGCGCTGGCCGCGGTGGGCTACACACCGGAGGAGATCGCGGCGCTGGCAGCCGATGGGGCGATAGGGACCTAACCCCCCTGCCCCCTTCCCTGCGAGGGAAGGGGGTGAAGATGAAGACGAGCCAGCGGGGGGACGGGGGAGTGGATCCGCCGCCGCCGCTGGCCCTAGATGCCCCGCTGGCCCTAGATGCCCCGCTGGCCCTAGATGCCCCGCTGGCCCCTAGATGCCCCGCTGGCCCTAGATGTCCCGGGGGCCTCAGATGCCCACGCTGCCGCCATATTCCGCGGAGATCAGTGTCAGCGCCCGCTCTTCGAGCACAGAGA
>JADMIN010001032.1 GCA_015478575.1 Ktedonobacterales bacterium
GTGGAGGTCCATACGCTGTTCCTATCGGGAGCGGCCAGCCCGCTGAAGGACCTGGGGCTGGCGCCGGCGATGGAGGCGGCGCTGCTGAAGCTGCTGGCCGCGCTGCCGCAGCAGCGCCGCGACGAAGCCGCTCGCGCGCGCCAGCGCCTGCACGTGGACGCCGCCGGCTGGGGGCAGCACGGCGAGGCGGTGCCGCACCTGCGCGCGCTCCAGGAGGCCGTCTGGCAGGATCGCCGCGTGCGCATGGTCTACCGCCACGGCAGAGACGAGGGCGTCGAGCCGGGCGAGCGGGTGGTCGAGCCGCTGGGCCTCGTCTTCAAGGCCAATATCTGGTATCTCGTGGCGCGCTCGGGTGGCGAGCCGCGCACCTTCCGTGTATCGCGCGTGGCGGACGTGACCACACTGCACGAGACGTTCGCGCGACCGGCGGACTTCGATCTCGCCGCCTACTGGATCGCCTCGTGCGCGCAATTCGAAGCCAGCTGGCAGCGGTACGCCGCGACGCTGCGCGTGGCACCGGAGCTGGCGCCGTCCATCCCGTGCTATTTTGACGAAGGCGCCCAGACGCCACTGGAGCGCGCGGGCGGGCCCGACGCCGACGGCTGGCTCACGTTCACCGTCAGGTTCGTTTCGTTCGAGGCGGCCCGTACGCGCGTACTCGGCTTTGGCCCGCTGGTGGAGGTGCTGGCGCCGGCGGAGCTGCGATCAAGCGTCGTGGAGCTGGCGGCAGGGATCACGCGGCTCTACGCTGGGCGCTCCTCGTAACCAGCGCGTCTTGCCGCGCGATTTTCCCCCACGCGCTATCTCCCACTACGACATTGTACGCAGGCAGCCGAACAACTCCCAACACCCACTTGACGAAACACAGCAGAATTGTATACCGTTGCTCTCACAGCGCATCGTGGCGCGTTCCACAACCTGGAAAGGGGCCAAAGCATGGCAAACGAACCCACCACGGCGGGTAGCGGCGGCAAGTGGGGATGGTATCTCTTGCTCCTCATCCCCTTCGTCGCCACGCTCTGGATGCCGTTCTACGCGGGCAAAGACGCAGGCCCGTCGC
>JADMIN010001033.1 GCA_015478575.1 Ktedonobacterales bacterium
CCCTTGAGGAATGGGCGCCGCTCAAGAAATTATTGGGGAACTGATACCCGCCAACGCGCTGGAAAACCAGCTTCCCCGACGTTGATCTGAGCAACATCCGCGCATCTCCGCTGAAAAGCCGAGTTCTGGCCGCTGGTATGCGAAGAAAGGAGCCAATATGCGCTCCGATGGCGGAAATATGGGCAATGGAGGAACCGGGGATGTTGGATGTCAGAAGGATCTTCGCGCGCCAGCCACAGGTTGCGCTGGCCGAAGGTGACGCAGCGGCCACGCTGCCCCGCGCGGTCATTGCCGCGATTGACGCGCCCCCTACGCTGGCCACATCGGGCGATGTCATGGAAGCCTGGCAGGTGAACGCCGGACCGTTTTTCACGGCAGATGGGCAATCGGCGGTGGCTTTCGCCGCGCTGTTGCAGACAGCGGAATTTCAGCTTCAGTAGGGCGCGTCAGCGTCCCGCCGCGCGTTGTTCAGCCAGTTCCCTGGGTGTGGCCGGGATGGTCTTTTCCTTGACATAGATCACCATCCCCGGCCCGCCATCTTTCATATGCCGCACATAGCGTTGCTCGGTATAGTCCACCGGCACGCTGCCCGCCGCGCGCGACCCGCTATACCACGCCGCCAGCGCCGCCGCTTCATGCAGGGTGGCTGGTGGGGCTGGGCGGCCCGCGCTTTTTACGATGACGTGCGCCCCCGGCACGCCACGCGCATGTAACCAGATATCGCTGCCGGTGGCGATGTCGAACGTCACATGCTCGTTTTGCTGGCTGTTTTTCCCCACCCAGATCGTGAAGCCATCCGAGGACGTGAAGCGCAATGGCTCGCCGCCCGCCCGCGCCTTCACCGCGCCCTTGCCCTTGGGATGCCCCTTGCCGGGCGCTTTCTTTTTCTTGAGGTTGAGTTCCTCGCGCTCGCCGCGATTCAACCGCGCCGCCGCGACCTCGGCGCGCACATGGGTGATGTCGGCCAGCGTCTCTGCCAGGTCGAGATCGGTCTGCAACTGCGCGACGCGCGCCAGGTCCACTTCCGCGCGCGCGATCTGCTCTGGAATCTGCAAGGCGG
>JADMIN010001034.1 GCA_015478575.1 Ktedonobacterales bacterium
GGAGAGCGCCGGCTACCTTCCCCTGTGGATTCTCCTGGATACCGGTCTCACCGGGGAACACGACGGCAGGCTGATCCGCGGACGGATTGAGGAACTGCTGCGCTTGAGGGAGTGCGCAGAGTGGAGGGAACATTACGACCGATTCCCGCCAACGCTGGTACTCGTGCCCACTCCCAGGCAACAGGCACTCTGGCAGCGATGCGCGCGTGAGGCGGCGTCATCGTTTCGCCAGATCACGCCCCTCTCCGGCGCGATCGCCGTCATTTCGCCCGATGTCTCCTATCTCTCCGCCTGGCACCTTTCCTGGCACGACATAGCCACAGGCGCGCCAGTTCACATCCAGAAGCTGCTGATCCAGGTCACCCCGGACGCGCTGCCGGCACACGCCCTCACGCCGGACCCAGGTGCCGGTCGATCCACCGCAAGGGCGGGGGCGGGAGTGACAGGGAACTTCGCCCGGCGCGCCAAAGCGGTCAGTGCGACGATCAAAAATGACACGGAGGCGGAGCGCGACTGCGTGGCCTTACTCGGCCTGTTCTTCTCACACCGACAGGTCGAGGTCCTCCAGTGTGTCTATACCTATCCTTTATGCCAGATCTGGGAACTTGCGGAGTTCTGTGACCTCTCCTACCCGGCGGCTCGGCGCTATCTCTCGGACTTGCGCCACCATACCTGTGTCCAGAAATGCGAGACCGACGAGGGGCCGCGCTGGTTGCTCACCATCCGGGGCCTGCGCCTCGTCGCTTTGCTCCACCACTTCGCGCTGCTGCACATCGCCACCTCCGGCCACAAGATGGGAGAAACCCAAACGGTGGTGCAGCGTGAGCAAGAGCAGCTGCTACGGCAGATCCACCACACGGCAGGGATCTACACCTTTTTCGCGCGCCTTTACCAGGCCCTGCGCGACGTGTCAGGACAGGTCCTCTGGTGGGAGCGCGGGGCCCGCTGCGAGCACCGCTACCGGGACGGCGGCGCGTGGCATAACTTCCGGCCCGACGCCTCCCTGGAATGCGAGCGCGATGGGCGGCGCGTGCGGGCCTGGCTTGAGTACGACCTGGGC
>JADMIN010000263.1 GCA_015478575.1 Ktedonobacterales bacterium
GGGCCTGACTGAACGCCAGCACAATCGCCAGCGGAATGGCGAAGGCCGCGATGATCAGCTCCGAGACGACCAGATTCACCGCCATCGCTCCCGTCCAATACCCTTCCTCGCGCTCAAAAACCCAACCACAAACGGAGCAGCGCTCACGCATCGCATAGACGCCGCGGAAGAGCCGACCCTGGCCACAGTTCGGGCAGCGCAGACGCAGACCGCGCCCAAGCAGGACCAAGTTAGAGGGAACGGTCATCGCTGTGCTCTCCCGTCTCATTTCCCAGCGCCCGTTTCCTCAGTCGGCAGTGGCAGAGCGGGCGCCTCACGCCGCTCATCGGGCGCCTGGAAGTTGCGCGGCCAGCGGATGCGCTCCTCCGCGCCGATGTCATGCACGTGCAGATCATCATTGTAGCGCACCAGTCGCCAGCGCGCGACGCCCTCCTTCTCGCCCCGCTGCCAATGGGTGATAGAGGTATTATAGGTAAAGAAGCGCACCTGGGGCATAACCAGGGTCGCCATCCCAAAGAAGACCAGGAACGACGTATCAATCACGCCGCCATGCGTGAAGAGCACCACCGTCTGGCCAGCATACACGCGCGCCACCCGATCCAGCATCTCACCGACGCGCAGCGTGAATGTGGCCCAGCTCTCGCCACCCGGTGAGAACGGCCGAAACGGCTCCTTGCGCACATCGGGATCGCCATAGCGCGCGATCGCCTCCTCGATCGGTAGCCCATCCGCCTCGCCAGGGCGACGCTCATGCAGATCCTCATCGAAGATCAGCTCCAGCCCAAAGGCAGGCGCCACGATCTCGGCCGTCTGGCGCGCCCGCGGCATCGTGCTGGCGAGCAGCACATCCGGCTCGATCTCGCCCGTGGTGGCCAGCCGGTCACGCAACCGCTCCGCCTGGAGCCGCCCATGCGGCGTCAGCCCCAGATCCCCCCCAACACCGGCAACCGGGCCACTCCGATCCACATTGCTGAACGCCTCGCCGTGGCGGATGAGATAGAGATTTGTCATGTCTTCCTCATACTAACTAACAGCATACCGCTGAACATCCCTCCGCCCCTCATGACCCCGCCTCCCCTACGCCGCACGGCAAGGAAGCCAAGCGCTGATGTATCGCCCGTGTCCCCCCACCGCCGCGCGCCGCGCTCGCGACGCGCACCAGACGCGCGCGCGTAACGCCAGCCCCTGCCAGCCGAGCGCATGCCCACCCCCCATGGCCGCGCAGCCGCCAGCGATTATGGCAGCCGCCAGCGATTATGGCAGCCGCCATCCGCGCCCACCTCGCGCGCCACGCGCCCCTCGCGCTCCAGCTTGAGCAGGTGCGCCAGCACAGAGTACGCGGCGATAGGAAGCAGGCTCACATCCACCTCGGCATAGATGTCGGCGACCAACGCCTCCACCGTCGCTGGCCCGCGCGCCAGCACGGCGAGCACCTGGCGCTCACGCTCGGCTCGGTGCTCGATATAGTGCTCCAGCAGGGCGCGTGGCTCCTCGATAGGCGGCCCATGAGCCGGTAACATCCGCCCCGGGTTGAGATCGAGCAGCCGCCGCAGCGACGCCAGATACTCCACCAGATCGCCTTCCGGCGGTGCGATGACGACCGTGCCGACTCCCGCCACCAGATCGCCCACGAAGAGCGTGTCGGCATCCTCCAACAGGAAGCAGAGGTGGTCGAAGCGATGCCCAGGCGTGTGCAAGGCACGCAGCCGCCGCTCACCCACCGCGATACGCGCGTTATCCGCCAGATGGATATCGGTCGCGGGTGTGCCCTCGCGGCTCCAAGCCAGCACCGGCGCGCCCGTGAGCCGCCGCAGCGTGGCGGCGCCCTCGGCATGGTCCGGGTGCCCATGCGTGACGAGAATCGCCTGGAGCGCACCGTGGCCACGGGCGGTCTCGGCCACCCGCGCCAGGTGCGCGGGAATATCCGGCCCAGGATCAATCACCACGCACAGACCGACCTGACTCGCCACCACAAAGGTATTCGTGCCTGGGCCAGTCAGCAGCGAGGGGTTGGGTGCCAGCACGCACTCCACCCCCACTGGCAGTGGCATGTGGACGCCTTCTCTCTCTATGGCTCCTCAGGCAGCACGATGACATCAGCGCCGTCGCGCTGGGTGACGCGCGGCATGATGGTCCGCGGCGTCGTGCCCGCGAAACGCGCCCGCGCCTGCGCGACATCCCGCATATCGCTCAGCGCGCGCAACTGGTGCAGCGTAGCGAAGACCAGCGGAAAGTCGCCCGCCGCGGAGCGCGCCAAAGCCTCCTCCGGCGCAATCCAGACGCCCTCCGTCGTCTCCTGCTGATCATAGGCCGCCTCCTGCCCCTCCGGCATGGCCGCGAGGAAGAAGTGCGTGTCAAAGCGCAGCGGAAAGGCTTCGGGCGTGATCCAGTGCGCCCAGTGCGACAGCGCATCGGTCGCCAGCGTCAGGCCCTCCGTGCGGGCAACGGCCCCCAGCCCAACCGTGCGCGATTGCAGCGCCGCGCGATAGGCGGCGAAGCGCCCCGCATCCTGCGCGCCGATGGCCAGCGGCTCACTTCCCCGCCGCGCCAACAGCACACCCGCCTCCTCAAAACACTCGCGCAGCGCGGCCACGCGGAAGCCACTGCCGAGTGTCATGGGTCCTGGCCCGGTGGGGGCACAGAGGTCGGGCGCCAGCTCCGTCTCGCGGTCGTCGTGCTTGACCGAGCCACCAGGGAAGACGAAGACATCCGGCGCGAACTCACTGCGCACGTGTCGGCGTACCATGAAGACCGCGATGCCCCCACCCGTGCCCTCACCCGCACCCGCGCGCATCAGCACGATCGCGCCAGCGGCCCGTGGCGTCACGGGACCAGATTCTGCCATGCTCGACCCCTCCTCTCGACTCCTCCCCGCGCCACTGTGCGCCTACGCCACTGTGCGCCTACGCCACTGTGCGCATTGTAGCGCACGCGCGGCCCAGACCGCCGGCGTGCGCACAGCGCACAGCGCCGTGGCAGCGACACGCGTCGCATGCTCACGCCAGCCCAGCTCCCGCCGCAAAGCTGGTGGCGAAGAGCACCAGCAGCATAGCGCTCACCGTGACGACAATAGAGAGCACGAGCGGCCAACGGCGCAACAGGGAACCCCAGATGAGAAAGACCGGAAAGAGCACGCTGATATAGCGGCCCAGCGACTCGATCGAAGACACCGTGGCGATGGGCGCGAGGACGCCGACCAGCGTGAAGAGGGCATAGGCCGGACCAAGTTGGCGCGCGATGGGGATGAGGCAGACCAGCACAACGACCAGCAAGATGGCGTAGACACCATAGGCACGGGTATCCGCTCTCTGACTGCCCAGCCAATCGCCAGGGTGTGTCAGCAACTGCCCGGCCATCTGGAAACCGCCGAGTTGCGGCTTGCCTCGCTGCCAGCCCGCCTCGGACGTGCGCAGATACGCGAACGGATTCCCGAAGCGCACCCAGCAATAGACCCCGTACGCCACCGTACCCAGTGGCCCCAGCCCCAGCGCCAGCACATCCCGTCGTGGCGCGTGCCGCGCGCGCAGCCAATCGAGCGCATAGGCCAGCGTCACACACGCGGCCACCACCAGCCCCGGTGGCCGCGCCGCACCCGCCAAGAGCGCCGCGCTCCCCGCCAGCCACCAGTTGCGCCGCTCGATGCCCAGAAACGCCAGCAGTCCCAGCAGCAGGTAGAGCGACTCACTGAACGCCGAGCCAAAGTAGTAGCCAAAGGGATAGACAACTAGCAGCAGCACCGCGCCAACAGCGGCCCGCGGCCCAAAGCGGTCGAGCGCCAGCCGATAGAGCACGACGCACGCCGCGCAGAATGCCAGCCACGCGACCAGCATCCCCGCGACAAGATACGAGGTACCACCGCGCACGACGAGCGCCACGACCGGCTGGAACAGGTGGATGAGCAGCGGATAGAGCGGAAAGAAATTCACCGATGATTGGCTCGTCGCTGAATAGAAATAGCCGTGCTCGGCGATGCGCAGATACCACACCGCATCCTTGTATAGCCAGAGCGTGAGCGGATCGCTGAACCGCGCTGGGGTGACGTGCCGTACCGCCACCGCGACGCTCACCAGCAGCGCCACCCGCACCACGAGCGCCAGCGCCAGGGGCGTCGCCATCCAGCCCCAGCGCGCGCGTGCGCCGCCGAGCGCCAGCCGCGGCCACGCCCCCATCCACATCGTCCCCCACCGGCTCGCGCGCCAGGGGCGCGTCAGGGGGCGCGTCAGGTCATTCGATCGCATGCGCCTTCACTTCCTTGTGATCGCCAGCGTGATCGCCAGCGCTGAGGGTTCCGCGCCGCTCATAGAGCAAGAGCGCTCTGCGTGAGACACGCCGATACCCGCCCGCCGCACTCCACGCGCGAAGAGCGGAGACACCGCACACTCCATGCCTCTCCTCCCTCTACCCCCATCACCCTATACCCCATCTCCGCTGTCCTCGTCCACCCAGCAGCGAGATACCCGCTTTCCGCGCTCTCCCTGAGAATAGGTGTCACATACGGCCCTATACCCCAGGGCTTGTGCATCGTCGAGGGGCAAGAGCGACAGCTTCCTTCCGCTAGGAAGAGCGCAGGGGCACCCACCAGCGTCTGCTAGAAGAAGGCGCTGATGCATCTATGCTCCCCCCGTTGGATACGCCGCGCGCCGTCCCGATCGCCGCCTGCTAGAAGAAGGCGCTGGTACATCTATGCTCCCCCTCCGCGGGTGATCCCAGCGGGGCCGCCGGATCGGGCACCAGGTAGTGATCCCATGCTCCCCCTCCACGGGTGATCCCAGCCGCGCTCGCGCCCCTCTCCGAGTGCGACCGCCGCGCGTTGCTGGAGAGGCCCGCGCTGCCGAGCCAGCCAGCGGCCTTGGCCCCATTGCCCGCTCCGCGCCAGCGCCGTGGGCAACGCTCCCCCCTCCCCGACTCCCCCTTCCCTCGCAGGGAAGGGGGCTGGGGGG
>JADMIN010000264.1 GCA_015478575.1 Ktedonobacterales bacterium
GACCAGTGCCAGATCCGCCAGCGACATGTACCGGGCGCACATACTCAGGAGCAACTGTAGCGAGACTGGCTCCCCCGTGTCACTCATATTCGCGGCTCCAACTGTCTCCGCGGCTCCAGGTATCGCGCCATCGGGTGGTGGAGTATCCGCATGTTGTCCCGCGGGTGTAGGAGTACGCACGCCGCCCCTCCGGGAACCGTCCGCCCGTCCACATCCTGGAGGGCGGGCCACCGAACCGCGCCTGAGACGGCGCGGACGCCCGTCAAAGGCGAAGCGCGCCGGCAGCCTCACGCTGCCCGCGCGCCCGGATGTCACCATTGACTCTGCGTGTCCTCTTCATTATTACCTATAGAGCGCCGCGCGTCAAGCGCCTATGCCCCCTTGCCGCTCTTCCGTCACGCCGCGCAAGGGCTATCTCTCGCACCTTGAGAGACACCCATGAGCGCTATCGGCGGCAAGCAGAGGGCAACAACGGTCGCAATCGTCGCGCGCGAGGGGAGGGGCAGTGCTAAGCGAGCTGTGGTCACGGCGTGAGGTGGCCTTCAGCCGCCACCTCTGGAGGTCTGCTTCGCGCGGGTCGGGCAGTCGAAGCTGGTAGGCGCGAAGTTGGTGGTCCCACAGCACACGCTGGACGCGCTCTAGCGGATGATCAATCCGCGGCGCCTTTGTGGTGATGCGCTTGCGGGCGCCGCATATCCTGGAGCGTCGCCCAGAAAGGCATCGCTCATTTCTCGCAAGAGGGCCAGCGTCTCCAGCGCCTCCCGCTCAGCCATCTTGCTCAGGGCCAGGTCGGCATGGACCAGCACCCACTCGCCAGGCGCGATGCCCTCATCGTCCACCAGCGAGATATCCACGGTACGTCGCGCGCCGGAGATGCGGATGGCGGCCATGTGCGCCGCCGTGTCGGTCACTTCGAGCACCTGACCTGGGATGCCAAGACTCCCTCTAGAGCGTCTGGTTGGCGAGTGCCGCCCTTGTGCTATACTCTTGTGAGTGGCATTCTCATGCGTGGCCGTGCCGGGGAAGCTGGGCTTCTCCCTTCCGCCGCCGCGCGTCAAGGTCCAGGGAGCGCGTCTATGGAGGCACAGACCATCCTCGATACGGTGCGGTCGGGCAACGTCCCTTCCGAGTGGAATGTCTGGTCGTTGCGGCGCGACCGCGTGCGCCGCGGTATGCTCGGCTGGATAGCAACCGCGGTACTGGGTTTCGCCTTGTTCATTCCCGCCACGCTCTCCACCGTACCAGCCAACTTCACACGCGGCTCCGGCGCGGTGGTCTTCACACTGCTGCTGCTGGGCATTCTCGGTCTCATGGCGTTCGGTGGGCTGGCGTTCACGTTGGGTGACGCTTGGCGCTTGAGGCATGCGGATCAGTATCTGCTGGTGATGACGCCAGATGACTTCGTGCTCTCCACGCCGCGCCGACTCATCCATGTGCCGATGGCGCAGATCGGCTTTGTAACGTTGCGCGGCGTCAAGTCACCCCAACAGCGCTTTGCCGAAGAGCGTGAGGACGTCTATAGCAGCGGGCGGCGGATCACCCGGTCGGTCGGGGCGGTGAGCTTCAATCGCCAGCCGCGGACCGCCCCATCGCTCGCCTTCATGGACCTGCGCGATCACTCGGAGGTTGTCGTCGCGACGGATGATTCGTTCGAGGATCTGACCGTGTTGGAGCAAGTCCTGAGCGGGCATGTCTTTGCCAGCGAGCGTAGACGCCCGGCGTGACGGCCCGCGTTTGCCACCAGCATGGCTCTGAAGAGAGGGCGGCGCCTGTCGAATCGCCTAAGAGGGGTGGTTCCCGGCGCCGTCCTCGGTTGTGTCTGGAGCCACGAGCGGGCCGATCGCGTGGCTGATCGCGTGGCCGAGCGCGCCTGCCCTGCTGATCCCCTATAGCTGTTGAGAGGAGTCATCTTGTGATACGCGACTTGATCGCCGATATCATCGTGAAATCGGTCGTCGCCCTCCAAGATTCTGGCGAGTTGCCGCATGTCGAGATGCCCACGATTGAGGTTGAGCGGCCCAAACAACCTGACCACGGCGACTATGCCACCAACATCGCCATGAAGCTGGCCGCGGCCTTGCGGGCGAACGGCCAGCAGAAGGTCAATCCGCGCGCGTTAGGCGAGAGTATCGCGGCGCGCATCCGCGAGACAGTGGATGTCGTGCCAGCGTATGAGCTGGTGCGCAGTGTGGAGGTTGAAGGCCCTGGTTTCATCAACGTGCGGCTCAACCCCCTCTGGCTGCTGCGCCAGGTGGGCGAGGTGCTCGCCGCTGGCAACACACTCGGCTGTAGTACGCTGGGCCGCGGGCAGAACATCAACCTCGAGTTTGTCAGCGCCAATCCCACGGGTCCCGTCACCGTTGGCAACGGGCGTGGCGCCTTCATCGGCGATACGCTCGGCAACGTCATGCGCGCCGCCGGCTATACGGTCACGAAGGAATACTACTTCAACGACGCGGGGGGCCAGATCACCAAGCTGGGCCGCTCGATGGAGTATTATCTGTGGCTGGCGCTCGGCGAAAACGAGACGGCAGAGCGCGCGCTCGCCAGCATCCCACAGGAGAAAGGCCATAAAGAGGGCTATTATGGCCCCTACTATGCCAGCATCGCGCGCGCGATGCTCGACGCGGGCGGACGCGAGCTGCTCGACTGCGCGGAGGGTGAGCGGGCCGACCGTATTGGCTCGCGCGCCGCCATGACTATTATGGATGACATCAAACGGACAATGGCGCACATGCGGGTGGAGTTCGACGTCTGGTTCAATCAAGCCTCGCTCGAAACCTCCGGCGCGCTGGAAGAGAGCGTCCACGTCTTGCGCACCCTGGGCTATATCGAGGAGCGGGAGGGCGCCACATGGGTCAAGACGACGGAGTTTGGCGACGACAAGGACCGCGTCATTATCCGTTCCAGCGGTGATCCCACCTACTTTGCCTCTGATGTGGCATACATGCGCAACAAGTTCGAGCGCGGCTTTGACCGGTTGATCTATATTCTCGGTCCCGATCACCATGGCTACATTGGCCGCCTCAAAGCCATCGCGGGCGTGCTGGGGAAGCCGCTCGACGCCGCGCATGTGCTGATCTATCAGCAAGTCAGCCTGAAGGTTGATGGCAAGCCCGTCAAGATGGGCAAACGCCTGGGGAATATTGTCACGCTCGACGAGTTGGATGAGGATATTGGGGCGGACGTCACACGGTTCTTCTATCTGATGCGCTCGAATGACACGCCCCTCGATTTTGATCTCGACCTGGCACGCAAGCATACGGACGAGAATCCTGGCCTCTCGGTGCAGTACGCGCACGCGCGCTGTGCTGGCGTCTTCCGCAAAGCGCGCGACCTGGGCATCACTGAGGAAGACTATGGGCAAGCGGATACGACCGTGCTCACGGACGATCCCATCGAGGAGCGGCAATACGAGTTGACGCTCATGCGCCAACTGCTGCGGTTGGAGGAGGTGATCGAGCGGATCGCGCTGACACTGGAGCCGCACCACTTGACGCGCTACGGCATGGATCTGGCCGATGCCTTCCATCTCTTCTACGATCACTGCCCCATCCTCAAACAGGGCGTGGTGATCACCGAGGCCCAACGCAACGCGCGGCTGCGCCTGTTGCGCGCGGCCCAGGCAGGGCTGGAGCGCACGCTCACGCTGCTGGGCATGTCGGCGCCAGAGCGGATGGAGCGCGAGGAACCGTCGCCAGAGGCGACCACCTAGCCGACCAGTGTCGGGTCTCCTCGTCGCGGGCACGGCATCGGTGACAGCGGCATGGCGCCAGCCCAGCGCCACGCGCGCTCAAGGTGCCAAACGTGTCACGGCCAGACAACAGCAGCAGGGGCACGGATGCCGTGCCCCTGCCTGATGGCGCGACCTTCGTGGTCGCGCCCCTTATTTCACGGTGATGGTGACGCCGTTCATCAGGTCGTCTGGTGCGATCTTGCTGGCCACATCTAGGCCAGAGGTCACGTGACCGAAGATCTGATAGGTCGGCGAGAAGTACTTGGACTCATCGCCAATGTCAATGAAGAACTGCGCACCCGCTGAGTTGGGCTGGCTCGTCTTGGCCATCGCGATCGTGCCCGGCGTATAGCTGCCGATGACCTTCTCATCCTGGATGCTGTAGCCGGGGGTGCTGGCGCCATCCTGCCCGTTCTTGGCCACTGAGCCGCCCTGGATCAGTGAAAGCTGCGAGGGCTGGCCATCGAGCGGGCTGGGCTGACCGGGCTTCTCGACGCGCCAGAACTGGCCAAGCGTTTCGGAGTTCCCGAAACCTGGGTCAGAGAACAGGCACGGCTCGGGAAGCTGCCTTTCATCCGACTGGGCCACTACGTTCGCTTCCGGCTTGAAGAAGTCGATCGCTTCCTCGCGGAACGCGCCAACCAGGCCGCTTGATTTTCGGGCCGTCATGCTATACGTTGCGTATAGCATGAACGGTGACGAGATTCGTGCGCTCAGGGAAAAACTGGGCTGGACCCAGTTGGCCTTGGCCGAGGCTATTGGAGTAACCTCGAACACCGTAGCCCGATGGGAGCGCGGCGAGATGGCGATCTCCGAGCCGGCCGCCAGACTCCTCCAGAAAATCGCCGCCGAGCAACGGTCGCGAACCGGGAAGAGGTGAGGGAGGATGGCTTCGATCAAGCGATATCACCGGCCCGTCTGTACGGGAGGCGATTGCGACTGTCCATGGCGGCTCGACTACCGACCGCAGGGACTCGCTGGGCCGCGGAAGCGGATCGAGTTTCCAACCAAAAAAACGGCGGAAAAGTACCTCACGACCACAGCTGGCAAAGTCTCGCGGGGTGAGTATGTCGACCCTGCGAAGATTCCGACCTTCGCGAAGGCCGCGGAAGAGTGGTTGCGCGAAAAATCGGATCGCCATCCCGCTACCGTGCAGGGCTGGCGCGTTCACATACGACACTTGGCGAAGCTCGACAGTCTTC
>JADMIN010000265.1 GCA_015478575.1 Ktedonobacterales bacterium
CCATCGGACGCGAGCCATCGGACGCGAGCCATCGGACGCGAGCCATCGGACGCGAACGTGACGAGAACGCACGTGGGGAACGCGACCGACACAATCAGGTACTGAGGTCATTATACGCTAGTGCTCCCCCTGGGGCAATGGGCCAAGGAGGTGGACATCCGCTGGAGGCAGCGCGGCAGCCAGTGCCGCCACCGTCCCGCCCAGGATGGGGTGCCTGAGGTCCGGCGCGATCTC
This sequence comes from Ktedonobacterales bacterium, assembly GCA_015478575.1. Classification (GTDB taxonomy): domain Bacteria; phylum Chloroflexota; class Ktedonobacteria; order Ktedonobacterales; family JADMIN01; genus JADMIN01. The sequence continues at coordinate 235 of JADMIN010000265.1, forward strand.
CGCCAGCGGCGCGAGCACAAACAAGCGATCGGTGATATGCGGATGCGGCAGCGTCAGCTCCGACGTCTGGAGGATGAGCTGATCATAGAAGAGCAGATCAATATCCATCACACGCGGGCCATAGCGTGGCCCAGCAACGCGGCCCAGCCCGCGCTGGATGCCCTGCGTCCGCCGAAGCAGCGCCAGCGGCTCCAGCGTGGTCTGCCCGGCGCACACGAGATTGTAAAAGCGGGGCTGGTCCTCCACTAGCAGTGGCGCCGTATCATAGACAGAGGAGACGCGGCCAAGAGCGACCACCCCAGCCAGCGCGCGCAACGCCGCCCGCAAATGGGCCGCACGGTCGCCCAGGTTGCTACCCAGGCCGAGGTAGACCATATGGGCTGCCGCGCCATCAGCCACGGCTCCGCTGGAAGGTGGCTCTAGAGCACGCATAAACGAGGCTCCGTCCGGCAAGCGATGGGCGCTGAGACCCCTAGCGCCGAGACCCCTAGCGGCGAGACGCGCGGGCGATGCGGCGGCGACCCAGAACGACCTGAGTGAATATCGGGTAAGCACCCGATGCGTTCCAGCCCATCCAATGGTACGATAGACAGCGGCACATGGCCCGCGTCGCGTGGCTCCCGGCGTGGCGAGCGCCGCGCCCGGCCTGGGCACCAACGTTCTCGGCGCCGTCAGATGATGCCATCAGATAGAGAATACGATATTTCATGATCGGACTCATCGGATTCGACCACCAACGGGCGAACCTCCAATTGCGTGGCCGCCTGAGCTTCGCGGATGACCGATTGTGCGCCGCGCTCCAATCGCTGCTCGACGCGGACGTGGTAACCGAGGTGGCCATCCTCTCCACCTGCAATCGCACCGAGATCTATCTCGCGGCGCCAGCGTGGGCGCCAGCGCGCGCCTGGGCCATAGCATTCCTGAACGAGACCTATCAGCGCGGAGCGGCTAGCCCGCCCTCGCGCACACCACTCCCCGGCGCGCGCGCGGGGACGGCACCTGACGCCGCTGTGACGCGCATCGCGACCGATGACGCACCGCCGTCCGACCTTGCCGCCGCGCTCTACCTCCGCGAGGAGGTGGAGGCCACCCAGCATCTCTTCCGCGTCGCGGCCGGGCTTGAATCCATGGTGATCGGCGAAGCGCAGATTCTCGGCCAGGTCAAAGATGCCCTGGCGACCGCGGAGGCCGTGGGCGCCGCTGGCGAAGAACTGCGTGCCCTCTTCACCGCGGCCATCAAGGCCGGCAAGCGCGTGCGCAGCGAGACCGAGATTGGCCGCGCTGATGCCTCAGTGGCCTCACTGGCGGTGCGGGTGGCGCGCGAATCGCTCGGCGCGTTGCGCGGCCAGTCGGCGCTGGTGATCGGCGCGGGCAAGACCAGCCAACTCTGCGCGCGGCTCTTACAAGCCGAAGACGTCGGGCGCCTTGTGCTCGCCACCCGCTCGCCACACACGGCGGCGGATCTCGCGCGCGCCATCGGCGCGGAAGCGGTGGCGCTCAAAGACCTGGCCAGCGTCATCGGTGATATGCGGCTTGTCATCAGTGCCACCGCGGCGCCACACCACGTCCTCAGCGCCGCGGTCGTCGCGCGGGGGCTGGGCACCCGCCACACCCCCATCGTCATGATTGACCTCGCCGTCCCGCCGGATATCGAGGCTGCCGTTGGACTGCTCCCCCAAGTCTCCCTCTACACGCTCGATACCCTCCGCGCGCTCGATGGCGCGGCGGGCACAGCAGATCGCCCCGAGGGACACGACGCGGCGGCGGCCCAGGCGGAACGCATTCTGGCCGAGGCGGTCCGCGAGTATCTCCGCGCCCAGACGCTGCGCAAGATGGTGCCTGGCATCGCCGCGCTCCGCCGCCATGTGGACCGCTCAGAGCAGGCGGAGTTGGCCCGTGCCCTCGCCCAACTGGACCATCTCTCGCCAGAGGAACACGCCGTCATCGCGCGACTCGGTCAGCGACTTGTAGATAAGATGTTCCACCACCTCGTCTCACGTATCCGCTCCCTTGCCGAGTATGATGAAGTGCCGCCACAGATCACGATGCGGGTGCTCGCGCGCCTCTTCGCCGATCCCGACGCCCCCACGGAGGGCGGTGAATAACCCCCATGCTCCTCGAATCCCTCCGTACTGATCTGGTCCGCTACGCGCGAAAACTGGCGATGAGCGGTTTGGTGCGTGGCACGCAAGGCAACCTCAGCGCGCGCGACACCGCTTCTGGCTGTCTCTGCGTGACGCCCAGCGCGACCGAATACGAGACCCTGACGCCAGAGGATATCGTGGTGCTGGATGCTGGCGGCGCCATCATCGAGGGACGCTGGAAGCCAACGGTAGAGACGCCAACCCACCTGCGCGTCTATCGCGAGCGGCCCGATGTCGGTGCCGTGATCCACGCCCATGCCCCCTATGTCACGGCCTTCGGCGTCGCCTATCAGCCCATTCCCCTCGTGCTGGAAGAGGCGGCCCTGTGCCTGGGTGGGCCAGTCCCCATCGCACCCTACGCGATGTCAGGCACCGAGGCATTCGCCCAACTGGTCGTGTCAGCGTTGGGCCAGGGAGCCGCCGTCGTCTGGGGCAACCATGGTCTCCTCGTCGCTGGCCCATCCCTCAAGCAAGCCTACGCGATGGCTCATGCCTGTGAGGACAATGCCCAAGCCTACCTGCTCGCCAAGCAACTGGGTGAGCCGCGCGTCTTGCCAGATGATGAGGTAGCCCGTCTCCACCGCTACTGGCTAGAGGCCTACGGCCAGCGCCCCCTGCCCTCTCCCCCAACCTGACGGTGCGATTGACGGCGCCCGCGCCACGCGCTATACTCGCAACCGCTCTCCAGAAATATGAGTGGGAGGTCGGAGGTATGCGAATGACGACGCGCGATACGGAAAAGCGACGACACTGGGGACCCAGCCAATGGAGATATACCGGTCAGATGCTGCTCGTGCTCTGGGGCGTCCTCGCGCTCCTCACGAGTTGTGGGCGCTCGACCGTCCAAGCACCGCCGCGCCTGCCCAAGGGCACCTATATCAGCACAAAATACCACTTCCGTGTCAGCTATCCCCAGGGCTGGGTGGCCAACACCGCTCCCAACCCCTCGCCACTGATTCCCCTGACCGTCCTCATCACCAAGTCCAGCACGCGCCAGGTCGCTGGGTCGCTGGTCTCGACGTTTACCGTCGCGGTCTTCGGCCTCACCAATAAAGACCTCGCCGCCAGCGCCCAAAATCTGCCCACGGACAAAACCAAGCACAAAGTAACCATCTCCGGCATGACCGCCTATGCCGACGCGCCCATACGCCAAGCGGTGCCCGGCACCGCCCTTACCGAGGCGCACCTCGCCTACTATCTGGTCTACGCTGGCTATGAGTACCAGATCAGCACCGACGCCGTCTCAGACGACCAAGCGGATACCGCCTTGCGTGATATGCTGGCGAGCTTCACCATCCTGCGCTAGCTCGGCCGTGTGCCCTCGCTCGCGGCAACTCGCGGTGCCGTGCGCACGATGCGCGTGCTCATTCCGTTAGCCGTCGGCGCGCATCAGGCAACGCATCATGCGCGCGCAGCAACTCGACCAGCCACTCCTCATCGCGAACCGGCACCTTGAGCTTCTCGGCTTTTGCCAGCTTGCTCCCTGGCGCGGCGCCCACGATCAGGTGATCGAGCGCTTTCGTCACGCCGGGAACGACCTTGCCGCCCAGCGCGGCCAGCGCTTTCTCCGCCTGCCCGAGTGTGAGCTGCGCCAGCGCGCCCGTCAGCAGGAATGTCTGCCCCGCCAGCGGCAGATCCGCACTCACCATGGCGGCGCCATCCAGCGCCACCAATCGCAGCCCCGCGGCCCCAAGCCGTGCGACGAGCCGCCGCGTCGTCTCCAACCGCCCCCAATGGCACAGGCTCTGCGCGATCTTCGGGCCGATGCCAGGGAGCGCCGCCAGCTCCGCCTCGCTCGCCGCCAGCACTGCCTCCATCGTGCGCAGATGCGCCGCGACGATCTCCGCCGCCTTCTCCCCCACATACCGAATGCCAAGGGCATAGAGCACGCGCGAGAATGGCCGCGCCTTGCTCGCGGCGATGGCCCCCAGCAGGTTCCCCGCGCTCTTCCGCTGGAAGCCAGGCAGCGTGAGCACCTGCTCCTCCGTGAGGTCATAGAGGTCCGCCACATCACGCGCCAGCCCCGTCTCGACCAGGCGCTCGGCCACCGCCTCACCCAGGCCGCGAATATCCATCGCATCCTGTCTGGCAAAATGGAAGAGGCGCTCAACCCGCTGCGCCGGGCACTCCTCATTGGGGCAATACGTGACCGCCCCCCCCTCCTCACGGACCACCGCCGTGCCACAGGATGGGCAGGTGGCCGGGAAAGTCCAGGGCCGCTCGCTGCCATCACGCAACTCGACCAGCGCCTTCACAATGCCAGGGATCACATCGCCGTGCCGCTGGACGACCACCATATCGCCGATGCGCAGGTCTTTGCGACGGATCTCATCCTCGTTGAAGAGCTGCGCGTTGGCGACCGTAACGCCGCCAATGGCCACGGGATCGAGCCGCGCGTTGGGCGTCAGCGCGCCCGTGCGCCCCACCGTCACGACGATATCGCGCAGCCGCGTATGCGCCTCGACGGGGACGAACTTGTAGGCAATGGCCCACCGTGGGTCACGCGCCACCTCCCCAAGTTCCTGCTGCTGCCAGCGATCATTGATCTTGATGACCG
>JADMIN010001035.1 GCA_015478575.1 Ktedonobacterales bacterium
GTGCAGCGGCGAGCTCGTGCTCACGGAGCGCAGCCGGGCAGCGACACAACCGGCAGCCGAGGCATGAAGGGGGCAGGAACATGAACACACGCAGCATCTCGCTCTGGGGCTTCGTGGGCACCCTGGTCCTGACGACCTTGATGGCCGGCAGTCAGGCGCTGGGGCTCACCCGGATGAACCTCCCGTACCTGCTCGGGACGATGGTCACGTCGGACCGGGACCGTGCCAAGCTGCTGGGGTTCGGCATGCACCTCGTAAGCGGCTGGCTCTTCGCCGCCCTCTACGCGGCGGCCTTTCAGAGCTGGCGGCGGGCCACCTGGTGGTTGGGCGCCGCCATCGGCATGGTGCATGCGCTCTTCGTGCTGGTTGTGGCGTCCTCGGTGTTGCACACGATTCACCCGCGGATGGCGTCAGAAGAGCAAGGCCCCACGCCAACACGTCAGTTGGAGCCGCCGGGTTTCCTGGCGCTCAACTACGGCCGTCGCACGCCGCTCTCGTTGATACTCTCCCACCTCGTCTATGGTGGCATCCTGGGCGCGTTCTATCGCCTGAGATAGGGCTCAGTGCCGCCATGGAGAGGCGCTGGCACATTGTTCGTCTGGATCACCGTCCAGCCATAGACATTCGCGGCGACCATGCAGGCGAGTCCAATTACAGGCAGGACGTTGTCCCAGACCTTCTTTCTTACTGACGTCGAGGTAGGTGCATGAATCGTGTGAGCGCCAGGAGGTATGAGTACCTCGTTACGCCGCACGGCAGCAGGACAACCACGACGACCAGACGCCTGGGAATGGCGGCGCCAGCGCGCCTGGGAGGTACACGAGCAGGGCTGGTGGCAGAAGGACATCGCGACCGCGTTGGGCGTCAGCCGCGCGGCAGTCTGCCAGTGGCTCAAACGGCGGCGGGCGGGCGGTGCCGAAGCATTGCGCACCCAGCCGCGGCCTGTCACCCTCTCCACGGCCGTGGAGAGGGTGACAGCCGGCGCCGCCGGTGGGCGGGGGTGAGGTAGGCCACTGCAAACCTATCTGGACAAACCACTCGGTGGGTGTTTCGCC
>JADMIN010000266.1 GCA_015478575.1 Ktedonobacterales bacterium
CGCCTATCCTTAATACAAGGTCACATGATATCTAGAGCCTGTTATGAATTTGAGGAGGGGTGTGTGATAGCATGCAGATATGTCTACCACCCTCTCCCCCCGCAAATCGTACCCGAGTGATGTCGCGGAGGACGAATGGGCGTTCATCGCCCCCTACCTGACGTTGATGACCCCCGAGGCCTTGCAGCGGCGCCATGACCTGCGCGAGGTCTTCAACGCGCTGCGCTATCTGGTGCGCAGCGGCGTGCCCTGGCGGATGTTGCCCAACGACTTGCCGCCCTGGCCCGCCGTCTATCAGCAAGCGCGCCGCTGGATGGACGTCGGCGCATTTGAGGCGGCGGTGCATGATGTGCGCCTGCTGCTGCGCGTGCTCAACGGCCGCCAGCCTCAGCCGAGCGCCGCCATCTTGGATGCACGCGTGCTGCAATCGAGTCCGGAGAGCGGAGCACGCGCCGGCTACAGCGGCGCCAAGCGGCGCAAGGGCTCGAAGGTGCATGCCGCGGTCGATACGCTGGGGCACCTGCTGGCGCTCACCGTGACGGCGGCGAGCCACGACGAGCGGACGCAGGTGGGCGCGTTGGCCCAGGAGGTGCAGGAGGTGACCGGCCAGCACGTAGAAATCGCCTACGTCGACCAGGGCTACACCGGCGAGCAGGCGGCGGCCGCCGCGGCGCAGCACGGCATCGACCTGATCGTGGTCAAGCTGCCCGAGGCTAAACGCGGCTTCGTGCTCTTGCCCAAACGCTGGGTCGTCGAGCGAAGCTTCGCCTGGGCGGCGCGCTTCCGCCGCCTGGCGCGCGACTTCGAGCGCCTGCCCGAGGTGCTGGCGGGTCTGCACTTCCTGGCCTTCGCCTGTCTCATGCTCCATCAGTTCATCCAGGTGTACTCAAGTTCATAACAGGCTCTAGGGCTTTGTGCGTGTCTGCCCCCATCCGCTCACACGTTCCGCCGTCCTCCTCCGCGCGCTCCTTATGGGCGCACTCCCCTGGGTACTCGTATCTACTCCAATGTCCAGTACGGTCGCCAGGATGAGGCGGCGGAGGGGTCAGGAGAAGCGCGCGTGGCACAGACGAGGGGATGTGAAGACGATTTATCAGCGAGCGGCGGAGCTGGCATGGACCTGCTACGCTTCGATACGGCCAATCCACCGGGCAACGAGGCCGCCCGCATCGCCTACATCCATGAGTTGCTGACCGTCGCCGGCATCGAGTCCCGCATCATCGCACGCGGCCCCGCATGCCCCAATCTGATCCACGCCCCTGCGCGGCCAGGGCAGCGCACTGCTGTTGCTGCGCTACGGTCATGTGGATGTCGTCACCACCGAGGGCCAGCGCTAGACGCATCCCCATTCGCCGCGGAGATCGTGGATGGCTTCCTCTGGGGGCGCGGCACCCTCGATATGAAAGGTGGCGTCGCGGGCGGCCGCCCGCGCGTTCGTTCGCGCGCGGTCATCGTCGCCCGCCTTCCCGCTGTCACGCGCTGGCCGTCAGGCGCTGGGCGACTAGCCCTTCTTCACCGTGATCGGCAGGCGCATGCCCAGCGCGTAGTGATTGCCGACATGGCAGGCCAACTCAAGTTGTCCGGTGGCGCTCGGCTGATCGAAGACGAAGTCGAAGGTCTGGGTGGCGCCGGGCTTCAGTTGATCCTCAGGAATGTGGTAAAGCGCCGCCTTATCTATCTGGTCCATGCTCGTATCGCTGGCCATCGGCTGTCCGAGGACGAATTCGTGGGCGGCTTGGCCCTGGTTGCGAATGACGAAATGATATTGGACGCCAGTGGTGAAGGTGGTCAGGGTCGAGGTGACGGCGTACTCGGTGAGCTTCACATCCACTTCGCGGGTGATCGTGGCGCTGGTGGGTGTGTTGGTGCGCGCGGCGGGGCTGGTATCGGCGTCGCCGGAGATGGCTTGCGCCAGGGCGGCGATGGCCAGCAGCCCGGCGAGGGAGCCGCCCACTAGAATGCTCATCAGGCGTATGCGGTCCTGCCGTCGCTTGCGCTGCCGCTCCCACTCGCGCGCGGCTGATGGGCGCCGTGTGGCTGATTTGTTCGTCTTGCTCATCGGTCTCGCTCTCCATTCTTCGCATCGCGCCGTCGTCGCGCGCTTGGGCGTTTCGCCGCACCAGTGCGATTATAGTGTGACCGCGGCCCCCCGCGTGAAGGGCAGTACGTCCTCTCTCCCCGATTGTTCTCCGTGTGCCAAGGGAACATGGTAAGGGACCGCATGCGGCACTGGCAGAGGCCGTGATATCAGAAGCGTGGGCCGTGATATAACGTAGAAAGAGGGCGAGGGAGGAGAAGCCAGAGAGGAGCGTGCCAGATGGACGACGTGATCTTCGCTCCATTGTTGCGCTTCGCCGTGCTCGCGGCCCGGCCGGAGCAGGCGATGGACCTCGCTGAGGGCGCGCTCTTGATCGCCGATGTGGCCTATCCCGCGCTGGACCACCCGCGATACCACCAGCGGCTGGACGCGCTCGCGGCGGCGGTGCGCGCGGAATGTGCCACGCCCGCCGGTGGAGCGCATGGGAGCGAGGGCGAAGGGGAGCGCGCCGTGGCACTGCGCACGCTCGCGGCGATGCGCACGGTGCTGGTGGAGCGCGAGGGCTTTCGCGGCAACAACGACGAGTATTTTGCCGCGCGCAACAGCTACCTCAACGCCGTGCTGAACCAGCGTACGGGGCTACCCATCACGCTGAGCATCATCTATCTGGAGGTGGCGCGGCGTCTGGGTGTGCCGCTGCGAGGGGTGGGGCTGCCGGCGCACTTCGTCGTCAAGTGGCCGTTGGCCGAGGCGCAGGGCGGCGATATCTTTGTGGATGCCTTCCACGGCGGGGAGCTGCTCGATCTCGCCGGCTGCCAGCGACTGGTGGCGCGCGCGGCGGGGGCGAGCGGCGCGCATCTCCTCTTCGATCCCCAGTGGACCGCGCCGCTGGGCACGCGCGCCATCCTTACGCGCCTGCTGCGGAACCTCAAGATGCTCTACCTCCAGCGGGGCGAGACCGCGCTGGCGCTGGAGATCGTGGAGCGGCTGATCCTGCTGTGCCCCAACAGCCCCGAAGAAGTGCGCGACCGCGGGCTGCTGCGGCTGGCGATGGGGGAGCCGCTGCTCGCCGCGGTAGATATCGCCACCTATGCCACGCGCGCGCCCCACGCGCCCGATGTGCGCCGCCTGCGCCATCGTCTGGCCGGTGCCGCTGAGTTGCGCGCCAAGCTGAACTGATGTGCCCCCCGCCCAGCGCGCCAGGAGGGTGCGGGCGGGCTAGGTCAGCCGTTGCGCCGCGTGATCCACCGTGATGAGCAGGGCATCCACGTCGAAGGGCTTGCGCACCAGTGTGACGGCGAGTGCGGTGAGCAGCGGTGCCGCCTGCGTCAGCATGAGCCGGTTGTCCGCCGTCATCAGGATGTAGGTGTGGCGGGCTAGCGCCACCGGTTCGGCCTGAATCGCCTCCAACACGTGCAGGCCGTTCATCACGGGCATGATGAGATCGAGCAGCACGACCATCCGCGAGGGCGTGGTCCGCAGCAGTTGCAGGCACGCCTGGCCGCTCGCCGCCTCTTCCACGATATGGCCAGCATCCTCCAGCAGCATGCGCAACGTCATCCGGATTTCGTTATCATCATCCACGATCAGGACGTGTGCCATGTTTTCCCTCGTCTCCTTCTCACCGCTCGCGGGCGCCTCACGATGTGGCGGCGCGCCAAGTCAGCGTGGATCGCGTGTCTGGTACTTCGGCCAGGCACACAGCGGTGCCCAAAGGAGGAGGTGACCAATCCCATCAGGCGCGGCAAGCGACAGCGATACACAGGAGTATTGCTGGCAACAAAATTGCGGCACCTGGGATATAGGCCACCCCTGCCGCTCTCAGGGGTGTGCTCAGTGGACGCCCGGTGTTCAACCGCCGGGCGTCCACGCCTGTCTTCACCGCGCGGTGAAGCACGATATACAGCTATCTTGGCCGCGCGAGTATACCATGGCGCGCGCGCCATGTCACCTTTCTCCGGCGCCGGCAGCGCAACTGCCCACGGCGACAGACAGAGGGATGGAGAGCGGGAGTGGAACGCGGAGGCGGGGGCCGGTGAACAACCGGCACATGCTGGCGGGATGCGGCGCATACGCCGTGGCCCCGCTCCCTGGCGCGGGGAACGGGGCCACGGCGTATGTGTGCGACGCGCTAGCGCGTGCTGTGCATCGGCATGATCACGTAGGTGTAGGGCGTGGCGCCCTCGCCGGCCGGGCGGATGACCCCTGGCTGCTGCGCCGAGTTCAGTTCCAGCGCGACCTCCTCCGTGCCCAGGACACCCAGCACGTCCGTCAGGTACTTTACGTTGAAGATGATTTCGAGGCCCTGGCCGTCCACCGCGGCATCCAGGGTGGTGGTGGCATCGCCGGTCTCCTCGGCGGTGGCCTCCAGCGTGACGGCGCCAGGCGTGATGCCGCCGACCTCGCCCGCCGTCACCTTCAGCCGCACGATGTTCGAGCTGTCGCGGGCGAAGATCGAGGCGGTCTTCGCCGCCTGGCGAAACAGCTCGGTGGGAATGGTGACGCGCGTGGCGTGGCTCTTGGGCAGGATGGCCTCGTAGTTGGGGAACTGGCCGGAGATGAGGTTCGAGACCATCTCCACCTCATCTCCCGCGCGGAAGAGCACCTGATTGCGGTTGGGCGTGACGACCATGCGCACGGTCCCCTCGTCCGGCAGGATGCGCCCCAGCTCGCTCAGCGTGCGCGCGGGAATGAGCACATCGCCCAGCGCCATCCCCTCCGCCTCCGGCAGCGCTACCGTGCGCACCGCCAGGCGGAAGCTATCCGCGGCGGCGAAGATCATTTGCGCCTCACGCACGCGCGCCAGCACGCCGGTGAAGATGGGCCGTGCGTCGTCGGTCGCGGCGGCGAAGGCCACCTCACGAATGACCG
>JADMIN010001036.1 GCA_015478575.1 Ktedonobacterales bacterium
CGCGAGCTGCGCATCGGACCATCCTTGCTGGATATCGCGTTCTGGCGCGAGGGCGACCGGTCGCGCTGGGACGTGCGCCGCGTCGTCTCGTCGCCGCATACGCCGCTCGCTGCGGCGATTCAGGTGCTGCAAGACCCTGAGTACCCCGGCGCGTAAACGCGCGACTGGGATCACGAAGCCTGCCTGCGCAGGCTGGCCCCACCCCCGGCCCCTCCCCATCTGCGGATGGAGAGGGGAGTGAGGTAGGCCGCGTAGGCGGCCTTTGTGATCCCAGTCGCGGCTTCAGCCGTCGGCCATCTCCCTCATGCATAAGCTGTGTTTGAGATTGTACAATGATATAAGGCGTATCAGATCAGCGGGGGAGCGGGATTCATGCGCGTCGCGATCATCACGGAAAACTTTTTGCCCAAGTTGGATGGCGTTACGCGTACCATCGCGATGTTGCTCGAATACCTGCAACGGCGCGGCCACGCGGCCATCGTCTTTGGCCCGGAAGGTTCGCCGCGCCATTACGCGGGCGCGCGGGTGATCGCCGTCCCCGGCGTGCCGATCCCCTTTTATCCTGAGTCGCGCGTCCTCTTCCCGACGCGCATTATGGGGCGGCGCCTGGCGCGCTTCCGGCCCGACATCGTGCATCTGGCAGATCCGATGATGCTGGGGATGGCGGGCCTCTATTGGGCGCAGCGCATCGCCGTGCCGGTCGTGGCGGCGTACCACACCAACATCGCCGACTATATGAGCCATTTCCGCCTGGGCGCGCTGGAGCGTCCCATCTGGGCCTATCGCCGCTTCCTGCATAACCAGTGCGCGGCGACCCTCTGCCCCTCGCCCTCGACACGTGACATTCTCGCCCGTCAGGGCTTCGAGCGCGTGCATCTCTGGCCGCGTGGCGTGGATAGCGATCTCTTTACGCCCGCCAAACGCACGGCGGCGCGGCGCGCCGAACTGGGCGCGGATGACCACACGACGCTGCTGCTCTATGTTGGGCGGCTCTCCAATGAGAAAAATATCCAAATCCTGGCGGAAGCGTATCGCGCGCTGGCGCGGCCCGGAC
>JADMIN010000267.1 GCA_015478575.1 Ktedonobacterales bacterium
GCGTAGACGTGTCCGCACCTGCTCGATGGCCGCGGAGAGGATGCCGCCTTCCCGCGCCGTGTCACCCGTCGGCAGCCAGAACTCCACGCGCAGTTCCAGCTTACCGGCGGCAACCCGGCTCACCACGACTTGCGGCTTTGGCTCACGCAGAATCTCCGACACGTCAGCTAACGCGGTCAAGATGTGTGCCTCGGCGGCATTGATGCTATCTGGACCGGCATCGGGGACGGTGATGGCGATGCCCGCGCGCCGATGCTTGTTCGCGCTCATATTGACCACCGGGGAGGTAAAGAGCAGCGCATTGGGAATCAGCACTTTCTGGTTATCAACGGTGCGCAGCACCGTGACACGCAACTGGATGTCTTGCACTTCGCCGCTGTACGATGCGGAGTTGATCCACTCGCCAATCACGAAGGGATGCTCGATCAGCAGATAGATACCCGCCACCAGATTCTTCAGAATATCCTGAAGTGAGAGGCTGAGGGCGACGGTCAGCGCGCCGATCAGGGTGACGGGGAGGACCAGCCCAGTCCCCCAGATCGCCAGGATGGCGATCAGCCCAACGATCAGTGTACTGATATAGAGCGTGCGACCGCAGAGCAGCGCCAGATTGCGATTGACCCGTCCGCGCCGCAGACTGGCGACAAGCCCCCCTTGGAGGATGCGCCCGAATGCCAGCGCCACCGCCAGCACAACGAGCGAGCCGCCCAGACGCACCACCAGGTCGCCGAGTTCTCTCCCAAGCTCACGCGGCGTCTGCGCCGGAATACCCTGGCCATAGAGCCAGATCACGGCGATGGCGGCCAGGGCGGCGATCCAGATGCTGACCCGCGTGATGCGGCCGAGCCAGGGGCCGAGGCTGCCGCGCCGCTCGATCCGTTCGCGCAGCTTCTCCAGTCGGCCGCCTCGCGTGCCATTCTCTTCCTGCTCGACGACACGCCCAGCCCGTCGCGCGAGCCACGTGCCGGCCAGCAGCGCGACGAGCAAGACGGCGCCCGTTAACCCCGCGCGGATGCCCACGGTGTCAGCATAGCTGACGAGAGCGGCCAGCGGCGGCGCGCGCAACGTGCCCGTGGGGTCGCTCGCGTACCCACTCCTCACGTACCCGATAGAAGAGAGACTGCTCATCACCGATGAATATCCTTCTGTGTGAGCGGTGACAGACGTGACGGCCGGGCGCGCCACTGCTAGATGAGACGCTCCAACTCATCGAGATAGTGCGCGAATGTGTCGAGTGCCTCCTGAATTGGCTGAGGTGTCGAGAGGTCCACGCCCGCGACGCGCAACAGGTTGATGCTGTAGTCCGATGACCCTGAGGAGAGGAAGCGCAGATAGCGCTCAACGGCGGGCGCGCCTTCCGTCAGAATCTGGTGCGCGAGTGCCGCCGAGGCCGAGATGCCGGTGGCATACTGATAGACGTAGAAGCTCGAATAGAAGTGGGGGATGCGTGCCCACTCCACCGCGATCAACTCATCCACCGCCACGACTGGGCCATAATACTTCTCGTTGAGGCCCTTGAAGATGCTGTTCAGCAGTTCGGGCGTCAGGGCTTCCCCGGCCTCCGCACGCTGGTGGATGTCGTGCTCAAACTCGGCAAAGAGTGTCTGGCGATAGAGCGTGGTGCGATAGGTCTCCAGCGCGTGGTTGATGATGTACTTGCGTAGCCCGGGATCGCTCGTCGTCGCCAGCAGGTAGTGCGTCAGCAGCGCTTCATTGAGCGTGGACGCGACTTCGGCCACGAATAAGGTGTAGCTGGCATAGGGATAGGGCTGATGTTGCCAGGTGAAATAGGAGTGCATCGAGTGGCCCATCTCGTGCGCCAGCGTAAACATGCTATCCATGCTCTCCTGGTAGTTCAGTAGCGAGAAGGGTTGTGTGCCGTAGCTGCCCCAGCTATAGGCGCCGGAACGCTTGCCCTCGTTCTCGTAGACATCAATCCAGCGCGAACGGAAGCCCTCGCGCAACGCCGCGACGTAGCGCTCCCCCAGCGGGCCGAGCGCGCGCGCCACCTGCTCTTGCGCGTCGGCATACGCGACCTGATACTCCACCTCGTGGACCATTGGGACGTAGAGATCGTACATGTGCAGCTCATCCAGCCCAAGTAGCCGCTTGCGCAGGGAGAGGTAGCGATGCAGCACCGGCAGATTCCGCTCTACCGTGGTGACGAGACTAGTATAGACACTGACGGGGATATTGTTGGGGTCGAGCGCGGCCTCGATGGATGAGTCATAGCGCCGGGCACGGGCGAAGAAGATGTCGCGCTTGACCTGCGAAGCGAGGGTAGCGGCAAGCGTGTTGCGGAAGGTGGAATACGTACCGAGCATCGCGCCAAACGCCTCACGGCGCACCGTGCGGTCGCGGCTTTCGAGGAACTTGGCCACGTAGTTGCCCTGCGTCAACTGGACTTCATTGCCCTGTTCGTCGTGTACCTTTGGCAGTTTGAGATCGGCGTTGCTGAACATCTCATAGATGCGCTCAGGCGCGTTGCCGATCTCCGCCGCCTGCGCCAAGAGCGCCTCCTGCTCCGCGGAGAGAATATGGGCGCGCTGGCGGTTGATCTCGTCGAGGGCATGGCGATAGACGTGGAGGCGCGGCTCTTCCGCCAGGAAGGCATCGAGGCGCTCCTGAGGAATGGCGAGGAGTTCCGACGTCATATACGCACTGGCGGTGTTGAGGTCGTTGGCAAGGCTGGTCACGCGATCAGCGAGCGCCTGATATGTGCTGTTGGTGCTGTCCTCGTGCAGTCGCATGTGGGCGAAGACAAAGAGGCGTCCCAGTACCTCGCCCGCTGTATCGCGGCGGGTAAAGGCGTCCAACAGCACACTCGACGCTTCGCCCAGGCGGCCCCGCAGCTCACGGATGCCCGGCAGCAGTGCGGAGACACGCGTGAAATCGGCCTCCCACTCGGCATTGGTCGGATAAATGCTCTCGAGATTCCAGGTATCATCAATGGCGACTTCATTGCGCTTGGGCAGCGTCTTCATGCTCTCTCCTCGGTGAACGTGCGCCCCTCGGATGGGCGGTAGAGTAGCTGGCGGCGGGACGCACCTGGCCTGAGACTTCCCTACAGCCGTAGGCTCTTGAGAGTGTACTACACAGACACCGCCCAGTGGTACAGCGGGGAGGGGTGGCGGAGCTATGGAACGGAGAGATCGAGGCGTGCTGCCACGGGCGTTCTATGCGCGCCCAACACTCGCGGTCGCGCGCGCGTTGCTCGGCAAGACGCTCTGGCGACAGATCGGCGCGGAGCGTACAGCGGGCCTCATCGTGGAGACCGAGGCCTACATCTCGTCGGTGGATCCAGCGGCGCACGGCTACCGGGGCAGGACGCCGCGAAACCAGACGATGTTTGGCCCGCCAGGGTATGCCTATGTCTACCGCTCCTACGGTCTGCATTACTGCGTGAACGTCGTCACTGAGGCGGAAGGTGTGGCTGCCGCCATTCTGATCCGCGCGCTCCAGCCATCGTGCGGTATCGAGCTGATGCGCGCGCGCCGTGGCCCAACGCACAGCGACCGCGATCTGGCGCGCGGCCCCGGGCGTCTCTGTCAGGCAATGGCGATCACGCTGGCGGACGATGGCGCTGACCTCCTTGGCCCCGATCTCTGGCTGACGGCGACGTCGGAGGTGGCTGAGGATGCCGCGGTCGCGACGACCTCGCGCGTGGGCATCACCCGCGCCGCCGATCTCCCCTGGCGTTTTGTCCTGGTGGATAACCCCTACGTCTCGCACAGGGGTGTCCGCTCTGCCACACGCCGGAGCGAGCGGCCTGGCGAGCGCGCGTGAGGCGGCTCATCGGCACGCGCCAGGGGAGAGATGCCGCTCAGCCCGTGTACAATGAGAAGAGTGAGAAATAAGGGGAAGATGCAGCGGACCAGGAGCCAGTAGCTATGCCCATACGCCAGTTGCCGCCAGCGGTGGCCGCCAAGATCGCCGCGGGTGAGGTGGTCGAGCGGCCAGCCTCGGTCGTCAAAGAACTGCTCGAGAATGCGCTCGATGCTGGCGCGCGGCATATCCGTGTAGAATTGGCGGGTGGTGGGTTGGATCTGATGCGCGTCAGCGACGATGGCCACGGCATCGCGGCGGATGAACTGCCGCTGGCGTTCGCCCGCCATGCCACCAGCAAGATCGGCGCGCTCGATGACTTGGAGCGCATCAGCACGCTGGGCTTTCGGGGCGAGGCGCTCGCCAGCATCGCCGCCGTCGCGCGCGTGAGCCTGGTCAGCCGCCCGCGCGAGGCCCAGGCTGGCGCGCAGCTCACTGTGGAGGGAGGCATCCATGGCCCGTTGCTGCCCGCGGGCGCGCCCGTGGGCACGAGCATCACCGTGCGGAGCCTCTTCGCCTCGCTCCCCGCGCGGCTCAAGTTCCTCAAGACACGAGCGACCGAGACTGGCCACTGCCTACGGCAGGTGGAGCAATATGCGCTGGCGTATCCCGAGGTGCGCTTCACGGTGGTGAGTGAAGGGCGACAGGTCTTTGGCACGCCGGGTGATGGCGTGCTCTTGAACGTCCTCATCGCAGTCTATGGATTGAGCGTCGCTGAAGCGATGGTCCCGCTTCCTGGCGCGGATGCGGATGCGTCTTCTCTGCCTGCCCTGGGAGCGAAGGGGGATATCGGCGAGGGTCCTCGCGTCTCTGGCTATGTGAGCCGCCCCTCGTGCTATAAGGCTACGCGCCAGTATCTCTCCTTCTTTGTCAACCGCCGCTGGGTGCGGAGTCCCACGCTGGGCTACGCCGTCGAGGAAGCGTATCATTCGCTGTTGCTGGCCGGACGCCACCCCGTCGCCGTCGTTCACGTTGAGCTCGATGCCGCGCTAGTAGATGTCAACGTGCATCCAGCGAAAACCGAGGTGAAATTCCTGCGTGAGCGGCAGGTCTATGCGGCGGTGCAGCGCGCCGTACGC